>NZ_JBMPZU010000091.1:0-32911 GCF_049463095.1 Neobacillus sp. 19
GCGTTTGCTCATGAGCTGGTCGGGCTGGTGGTGTCGTTCCGGAAGCTGGCCGCGCTGAGTGACCAGCACGGGCATGACGAGATCACGGTGAAGCGCGCCTATTTGAATTTGTTCCAGCAAATGCTCGATGATGCTGAGGATTTGGCGGTGAAAATTGGCGTGCAGTCGCTCCCGTTTGCGTTTGATGAATTTATTGAACGGCTGAAGGACGATGCGTTTGAGCTAATGACGTGCGCGAAAGGGGCTTGCGTACGAGCGGATTTATTTGTACCGGCTGTTATGGGTGCATTTTTTCAAAAAGAAGGATTGGCGTGACGACGAGTTGGCGAAGATTCACGCGGGTCTGAAGGGACTTCAGGATTGGGAGAGCCCGCTGCCGTTGATGGTGGCCGGGGTGCATTTGAATTTGCTGGTCGGAGATGATGAGCGGGCGTTGAAGCTTGTCGGGATGTTTCAGGCGGGAGGAAATTACGCCGTACTTGCTGTATTGGATTGAGTATTTGTCGGGCTTGAAGGCGTGGCGCCGTGTCGGGCCGTTGATTGAACTGTTTTTGCAAAAGTGAAGCCGTATTTGGATACGCTCGGCGGCTATCATAGTTGTGCGATGTTCACAAGGGGTGCGCTGCGGACGGTGGCGACGTATTGTGCGGAAAGTGACCGGCTGGATTTGTATGAGCGGGCGCTGCTCGTGATGCTTCCGTATAGTTTCGGCGAGTATGAGTATATGTTGTTTGAGCGCGGGCAGTTTGAGCGCTGGGGCGAGCTCCAGGCGTTTGTCGGCTTGGACTTTTATGATTTGCCGAAGGACCGCTTGAAAGTGGTTGAGAAGGAGCAGCCCGAGGTGCTGCTCTCGATGCTTCACCAGACGGCGCAGCGCGAGATTGACCAGAAGAATCGCGCGAGCTATCGGCTGGCGGTTCGGCATTTGAAGAAGCTGCGGACGCTCTATAAAAAGCTGAAGCGCGTCGACGACTGGGAATACTTTTTGGATACGCTTCTGGAGCGAACGAAACGGCTGCGGGCATTTCATGAGGAGTGCCGGCGGAGTAAATTGATTGAGGCTTAACCCCGCCGCGGGGGTTTCTGCAGTTTGGTGGTTTCAGCGGTTTCGGGGCGCCATTAAATGGTAAATGGTGCCTGACACCCTTTGTGGACACATTCCACTCCAGGTGGACACGAACGAGCATCTTGAGGGTGTGCCTGGCATCGTTGAAACCGCCCTTATTAAACTTTTTAAGGCTCTTTTCTAAAAGTTTGTTGCTATTTTGGATTCGCTGATATAATTAAAAATTCGCTGATAAAATGGTTGGATTCGCCGATATAGTTGAAAATTCGCTGATAAACTTCCAAAAATCGCCGATAAATCAGATTAATTTGCTGTTACAGTGTAACTTCACATCGTATTCGTGACTTTTTAAGTGCACAATCATTTAAATTGCAACATTCTATACGAAAACAGCCAATTTTTAAAGGAGCACATTATGTATGCTGAAAACTAGGTTTTTGAAATTGCTGACAACTAAATTAGGGGATGGGCGCTTTCTTCTGACGGCTCAGGATGAGCGTGGTGCCTATATGAACCCTTTCAGGTGGAAGAACCTCGTTTTTAGCAGCCATGAGGAAAGCTTTTTTGGGACGATTCTTGAGACGGAAACGGTGAACGACGTTGAGGGTGTTGTTGTGAGCGGCTGGCAGCTGGTTTCCCTTTTTGCCAAGGAGTCGTTTAACCGCTTTGTTGAGTGGGATTGGAACGATCAGTCGGAGATTTGTCTGGCAGCTGCCTTCTCTCTTTACGAGGGTATCGTCGAAAAGGATTGGCTGCCGGATTTCTCGGTGTGGGAGCACGGTGAGTTCCGCTGGAAGCTGCCGGAACGAGTAAAGGATGAATTTGATCCCTCCTTTTGGGAGCAAAAGATGGATACTGATTCTAACGACGCCCCCGCTGAGGGCCATGTGGAAGAGGCTGATGACGTTGCTTCTGCTAAAGGTCTTGGCACGACCAAGAGCTATATTTCCGATTTATATAACAGCGCTCTTGATGCCTATTTGACAAGGAATTCGGCGATGAAGGAGCTGTTCGGCCCGAAACTGGAACTGTTGAAAAAGCAAAATATTTCCGGTGTCGAATTGGCCCGTTATTTTGATGAAGAAAGCTGGCTTGAGTGGGTCGGAATTAAGGAAAGCGACACGCCGTTTACGATTGGGCTGCGGCTGGATGAACCTGTTGACGGTGAGGGTGCGTGGACCCTGGATGTATTTTTGCGCGGGAAGAAAGATGTCGATCAGATTGTCGATATTGAAGGTTCGGCAAAGATTCCTGCGAAATGGCGGCCATTTTTAGAAAAGGTCGATCGTGAGCGGGAACGCTGGGTCCGATTGATTCCGTGGCTGGGCGAGGATGGCTTTTTCAAGACGCATTTGACTGAGGAAGAAGCGTGGATGTTTTTAACAGAGGCCAGTGAGACGCTGCTTGCTTTGGATGTGGAGATCCTCCTCCCTTCCTGGTGGCAGGCGATGAAAAATGCCAATTTGAAGGTGAAGGCGTCGCTGAAGGGTTCATCGAGCCACCGTCCATCGTTCGTCGGGCTGCAGGCGATGCTTGATTTCAATTGGCGCTTTTCGATGAACGGGGTCGATTTGTCTGAGGAGGAGTTTGGGAAGCTTGTCGAGGAGAAACGGCGGCTTGTCTATGTCCGCGGCCGCTGGGTGAAGCTTGATCCACAGTTTATTCGACAAATACAAGATTTGATGAAGCGAGCCGAGAAAGAAGGCCTGCATGTCCGTGATTTGCTTGAGCAGGAGCTGGTAGAGAGCGGCGAGTCCGGGGAGGATGAACTGGAGAATCCGAAGGCGTTCGCTAAGATCCAAATCGAGTTAAACCGGCAATGGAAGCAAATGGTGAAGCAACTGTCGGAGGTGCACGAGATTCCGTTAGAAGAAGTTCCGGCAGGACTGAACGGCGAACTCCGCCCGTATCAGCAGCTTGGCATGAGCTGGCTCTGGTTCCTGCGGCAGTACGGCTTCGGCGCCTGCCTCGCCGACGACATGGGCCTCGGCAAAACCGTCCAGCTCATCTCCTATCTATTAAAGGTCAAAGATGAAATGGCGGTGGATGACACCGTTAACGGAATTAACACAGTTGGAACGGTGGCGAGCCAAGAAATGGTGCCTGACACCGTTAGCACTATCAACACAGTGGGGAATCACGAAACGGTGCCTGACACCCTTAATGACACCGTTAACACTATTCCTATCGGGAAAACGGGGGAATCCATCAAGAAGGGTGTATCCATGAAGAAGGGTGAATCCACACCCGCTGCTAAGGTGAAGGTTCCGACGAGGGCGGCGTTGATTATTTGTCCGACGTCGGTGCTGGGGAATTGGCAGAAGGAGTTGGAGCGTTTCGCTCCTGAGATGAAGGTGTATTTGCATTACGGGTCCAACCGCCTGAAGGAGGAGGCTTTTTCCGAGAAGGTGCACGCTGCCGATGTGGTGTTGACTTCGTATGGACTAAGCCACTTGGATTCTGAGGAGTTCGAGTCTAAAATTTGGAGCACGATTGCGATTGATGAGGCGCAGAATATTAAGAACGCGCAAACGAAGCAATCGAAGGCCGTACGCAGGCTCCGCGGGAACCACCACATCGCCTTGACGGGTACGCCGATGGAAAACCGCCTTTCCGAGCTATGGTCGATCTTCGATTTCGCCAATCACGGCTATCTTGGCAGCATGGGCCAATTTCAGAAGAAATTCGTCATCCCCATCGAAAAGGATGAGAAAAAGGAAAAAGTGCAGCAGCTGCAATCATTGATTCGGCCGTTCCTGCTGCGGAGGACGAAAAAGGATGAAGAAGTCGCCCTGAATCTCCCTGATAAGCTGGAGCAAAAGGAATACTGCCCATTGACGGCTGAACAGGCGTCGCTGTACGAGCAGCTGATCCACGATACATTTGCCGAAATTGAAAAATTATCGGGCTTTGAGCGCAAGGGGTTAATTTTACAAATGCTCGGCCGCTTGAAGCAGCTTTGCAATCATCCTGCGCTTTATTTAAAAGAGCGGGCCGCGGCGCGCGATCTTCTCGATCGTTCTAATAAGATGGAGAAGCTTGTCGAGCTGGTGGATGCGGTTTTGGAGCAGGGTGAAAGCTGTCTGATTTTCACGCAATATATCGAGATGGGTGAAATGATCCGGACGACAGTGAAGAAGAAATTTGGCGTTGAGGTGCCATTTTTAAATGGAAGTGTACCAAAGGCGCAGCGTGACCGCATGATTGAGCGGTTCCAGGCCGGCGAGTTCCCGGTGTTCCTGCTGTCGTTGAAGGCGGGCGGAACCGGCTTGAATCTGACGGCGGCGAATCACGTCATTCACTATGACCGCTGGTGGAATCCGGCCGTTGAGAACCAGGCCACTGACCGCGCCTACCGGATTGGCCAGTCCAGGTTTGTCCACGTGCATAAGCTGATTTGCACCGGAACACTCGAGGAGAAAATTGACGCCATGCTCGAGAAAAAGCAGCATTTAAATGATCAAATTATTACAAGTGAAAACTGGATCACCGAGCTGTCGACCGATGAACTGAAGGACTTAGTTTATTTGGGGTGATGGCACCACTAAAAAATGAAATGGCCCAGTACTGTACTGGGCCATTCCTCCATCACGACTTGCCTAAATATTTTTCTTTAAAGATTGGGCTAAGTTCACTCCACACATCAAATTTATTCCCATCTACATCATAAAAAATAAAATTTCTCCCGGCATGTCCTCTGTCTTCAATCTCTCCCACTCTCACATCTTTTTCCTTAAAGTTCGTATGTATTTCTTCTAAAGCATTTAATCCATTGACCTCGAATGTGATAGAAAAACGCTCTTCCCCATGCACATCATAGAAATTTGCACTTTGATTTTCTTTTGATTTAACGAGGAAAATACTTTGGTTCGCCAAATCAACAATGGCCTTGTCTTCACCTTTATAGTTTAACTCTGCCCCCAATTTGCTTACATACCATTCAGCAGAACGTTCTACATTTGAAACGGGGATATACGTAGTTCCTACCCGCAATAATTTTTCATTCACCCTATTTCTCCTCCTGTATTAACTGTTAATCTATTTACCTAATCAGCCCCATTTTATCAAAAGTTAGTTTGAATAGGTGTAAATTTTTTGGGAGGGAATTCCATTACAAAAGCAGGAACGGTATAACTTCAAGCATAAAGAAAACTCGCCGATTGGCGAGGACAGAGGCGTAGTTGCACTTATGCATGATAGGAAAGTTTATACTTTCCTATCTGCTAAAAAAAGAGGAGAGCATTTCTCTCCTTGTTACTGAGGTTCATGTCCATTAATAGGCGAACCAGTTGACGTATGTTCATTTACCCAATCAAGAGATACCTTGGAAACGGCTGACCAATCAGGGATTTGGTTGCTATGCTGCTCGACCCAACTCATACAATATTGTGGGTCAATGCTCTTTTCTAAGCATTGTGCTAAGAAAGACTGAATGTTTTTCTCCGTACAATTTTCCCATGAACCACACGTTTCACCCCAAATACGTTCCATTTCCTGTTTAAAATCGTTTACCATCGTTCATTCCTCCTTGATTAAATCTACAAAATAAGTTTGTCCAAGGAGAAGAAATATATTTACAGAAGCAGCAGCAACATCTGCAGTTAGTAGAAATGTCCAGCAAGTGAACGTTTTATTACCTCATAGCCCTCTTGTTTTTGCTGTACCCATACGTTCAGAAGTTGAGAGACCATCCCATCACTTTTTTACTTTTATTTTCTCGGGTATGGTCGTCCAGTACACGGGATCTTCTAAGCCGAGCCGCCAAATCCCGATCCCCCGTAAGTCATATTTTTCTACAAGGTTGAGCTTAAACCGCAGACTATCGCTATTCTCAAACCATACCTCGTGGCTATGTTGTTCTTGATCTACGTAACTGAAATGAGGGGTTTGCGAACGGGAGTCCCATTGAACTTTCGCTTTGTATTTTTTCTTCTGATCCATTAACTCTTTATAGGAGCTATACTTGGCCTTGCCTGCTGTTGTATCCCAGTCCCATCCATAACTTGCGATACCGAGTAAAATTTTTGAAGATGGTACTTTATTTTTCAAAGCATAACGAATCGTTGCTTCTGTCCAATCGAATGATGCAGATGGACCGGGTTTTGTTCTAGGGTTGTGCTCATCGTATGTCATAATCATTAACCCATCTGAATATTGACCAAGTTTTTCGTAATCAAACCACGGTGACCAGGGATTTGCACGGGAATCACCTGTGTTTGCCGGGACTGAAACCGTCACTGCTTTTCCATCCTCATGCAGTGCATCAGCCAAATTTTTGATGAACAAACTAAAGGAATCTCGGTCCGTCAAATACAAATTTTCCATGTCAATATTCATCCCGTCATATTGAAACTGATTCATTTCATTGCGTAAGTTCTGAATGAAAACATCGCGGTTATTCTCGTTATCGAGTACAGTACTCGCTACCTGCTTGCCCTTCTCCACAGTTTCATAAAAGAGATTATGTACAACCATATATACTTTCACGTCTTTTTCATGAGCACGCTGAATAACCTTTTTCTTATGATCTGCGGTAACGGAATCGATCAGACTGCCCGGACGTTTATCATCAAGCTTATACCAAAAGGGGGCAATAATGCTTAAACTGGCAGATTGCGAGTCAACGGTAGGCTGAGACCCTGGATACGTTCCTTCCTTTTCCGTATAGAACCCTAAAACCTCACGAGGCGCTTTATCCTTTTTGGGTTCCTTTTTTGATTGTACCTGACTGCAGGATGACAGCAGCAATAAGGCCATGCTTAAAGAAATGATCGTGAATGACCAATAACATTTTTTCACTATAATACACCTTCTTCCTATTTCTTAAGTTGATTAGAAAAGGTGCATCTTATTCACGAATTGATTTTCCCCATCAAAGGGCTGGTTTTTTCCATACACGAAATCCATTGAAATAAAAAATGACTATCACCTTGATAGCCATTTTCCTTATTTATCTATTTTTAAATTTATACAGGAGTGTGGCGAACACGTTGGCGCCGATAAATATAAAGTTCCCTTGGGCGTTAAAACTCAACTGCTGCTCCTCAAAACTCATTTTATCATACATTTCATCCTGCCTGATTCCTTGCTCCCGCCGCTTTTTATCCATCTTTTTCAATTCCTTAATATAGGAATACTGCATTGGCAACAACAATAACGATAATAGAACGTAGCCGCCAAGCGCCCATAACGTCACCGATAAACCCATTCAGTTCAACCCCTTTTTATTTTTTTGAAAAAGTAATACATGCGACGCAACGATTTATTGGATTATATGTCCCTCTCGCGTATTTTTTCCGAAAGTAATTGATAAAATTGCTGCGGCTCATCGAGGCGGAGGTGTGCCTTGCTCACTTTTTTCTTGATTCCGTACATAAAGCTGGCATCAAGCGGTTGATGAAACTCGATTTCAAACGTAGGCTTTTCTTTTATAAAATCCGCTGCGCTTGCATCGAAAACATGTCTAGCTTCCGTTTTTGTTAATTTTTCAGGGCCTTGATAATAGTGAAAACTTTTAATTTCCTCAAGAGGAACGGTTACCTGCCTCGTGATGCCGACCTGCAAATAGACATGCTGATCGGTAATCCTAATGGGGCACAGCCTGATTGCCTGGATTTCTGCCACGAAGAAAAATAAGGCGTACAAGTTTAATACTAATGCAATGATGGCTACAGTGGGATTCCACGAATGAAGCAAAAAGTGAAACCCTACCGATTCCAATACAATTGCGTGAATCAGCATGACGTAGACCGCGATGGCTCCGGTCTTTTTATGATACGTGAACGTTTGCGCATCATTTACCGGCTTTTTTCTCCACGAAAATAAGCTGTAATAATACATCGCCATTTCTGAAAAAAGGATCTCGCGCATCCTCGATGATTCCAGATGCTGATTCCATGCTTCCGCCATGCGATGATGAAAGGTGGGATTGACGGTTGCGGCATTGCGGTAGCTTTTCAAGATCGCCGGTATTTTCACAATCAGTTGATAGACAATGTAAAGTTCAATCAGGAGGAACGCTCCCTCACCGGCAAATACGATATATTTTACAAACGAATAGTCTGACATGAGGCCTTGTGGAATAATCAGTACCGCGGCGCCATAACCCACAAGCATGACAGGCAGTAGAGTTTTTAGGGAGTACCGCTTTCGGATGATAAAAAGGTAAACGAGTAAAGGGATGGTAATGATGAAGTCGAATAAGGAGCCCAAAGCCATTTCTGGCGGAAGCGTGGCCGCCCACTCAACCCGGTAAACCATCACATTTGAACCCAACACCAAGGACAGTAATAAGCCGAACCAAAGCCACTTCTTTTTCGGGATCGTTAACATGTCTTCCTCCTGAGAACAGTCATACTTTATAGTTCTATTTTAACATAAATATCCAATTACCGAGAACAAAAAAGGCAAATAAAAAAAGACATCCACAGCCCAAAACCACCTAAACCACCTAAAACCACCTGTTCACCGTCAAAACATTAGAATGGGTGTCAGGCACCTTTTTTCATATATTGATGTTTTAAAGGTGGGAAATGAGGGTATAGGAGCGATAAGGGATAAAAAAAGAGACCTAACGCTTTTTTGAAGTGTTAGATCTCTTTTTGGAACTTTTTCGTTTCTCGAAGCAAGGTTCTATTCTAGAATGGTGATTTTTACGGTTTTTCTGCCCCAAGCATACGCGGCTGCTTTTGTTGGCATTAACACGTCGATTTTGTGACCTTTAATGGCACCGCCAGTATCGCCGGCAACAGCTACGCCGTAGCCTTCTACCCATACTTTACTGCCCATAGGGATAACCGATGGATCGACAGCAATCAATTTCATATTCGGATTGGCGGCAATATCGTAACCAGCTGCCGTAATCGTTCCTCCGTCAAATGGAGTATAAGCAGTAGCCGTCACGTACATTTCTTTTCCTTTTATCGCCACACCAATAGTATTCTGAGACGATGAAGCTGGCGCTGCTGATGCAGTCCGCGCTTTTGCCGCTGCCTGCTCCATGCTGATTTTTGCTTGAATATCTTTCATTTGGCCTTCGATGCCGGCCTTTTCTTGCTCGGCAAGTGCCACTTGCTGTGCGATTTGAGTATACTTTTCTTGCATGACAGTCAGCGATTGCTGTCTTTTTTGCATGTTTTGATCAAGTAAGGTCTGCTGTGCAGCCAGCGCCTTTTGACCTTCTTCTAGTACTCTTTCTTGACGATCGATCTCTTCTTTATCTTTTTCAATCTGTTTCAAGTCCGCTTTTTGTGCTGTCAAAATGTCTTTATCCGCATCCATTAATGTGGACGCAGCACTGGCGCGCTGGATAAAGTCTGAGATACTGTCAGATTCAAAGAATAGGTTGACAATGAGATTGACATTACTATTTTGCTGCATCGCAACCGCTCGTTTTTTCATAATATCTTGGCGGCCAAGCATTTTGTCCTCAAGCACAACGATCTCTTCTTTTTTCGCTTCAATGAGTTTGTTCGTTTCATCGATTTTCGCTTGAGTCTTTGTCATTTCGTCTTTGTTCTTTGTAATCTCACTGTAAAGAGATTCTAATTCTTGTTGAATATTTTGTATTTCTTTATTTACCGATTGCTTTTCTTGTTCCTTTTGCTCTACTAATCTACTTTTTTCTTGTAGCTGCTGCTGTGCATTATGTAGGGCATCGCTGTTTGTTTGTGCATATGTAACAATTGAACCTGATACACATAACATCAATGTAAGTAACACGAGAGTGATACGCTTGCTAGTCGTTTGCATACACTTTCTCCTTTCCTTAGTAACCTAGTTATATCAAAACAATGTACCAGTTATGTTACAAAAATATTAAAAGTGTATCACAATTTGTCTTATTTCACGAAAAAGTGTCTAAACTGTGGCATAACAGCGTCTATCTTTGGGACAAATAAATCAGTACTTTTATCACGGTGCAAATAGTACAAAGGGTGTCAGGCACCATCCGTGGACAGTGTCCATCTTGGGTGGACACTGTAAACAAAAAAGGTTCAGGATGCATCCACCATCCGGAACCTTTTCTCAGATTTAGATATATTACTGTTTTTGTAGACGATGGAGCGAGGTGCTGTCGGTCGTCTTCTCGATCCCGTTCAAGCATGTTCTTGTTGTTTGAATTTCCTAGAATGAATATCTTATTCCTCCCCTAGCTCCTCTCCCAGTTCCTTCCCCTCCTCCAGGACACGTTTATTCTTCCGCTTTCTTGGCCGGGTTTTCCGATGAGGGGGAAGCGCCAGAAAGGAAACCTTTGTTCCTTCTTTCATAATAAAATGGGATAGTTCTTTGTAGGCCTCTTCTTCCGTTAGAGCGCCTCCGTCTTTGGAAATACTGATTGTTCGGTTTTCAAGACTAGCCTCGAATGTATAATTAGAGTAATGCAAAGAAATATGAGTGTCGTCTTCCAGAGGAAAAGATTGATAGGAAGAGTCCTTTGAAGATGTGGGTGACTGATGTGTAAGTTGGAGTGCATCATGAAAGCTCGGTTTAGATGTAATGGGTGAATCCCGGCTGTCGACCTGCTTTCCCAGGACGATTATAGAATTTATATTTTTCAAAAAAATACCCCCAATATTTACAGTAATCGATTAATTTTTACAGTAATCGCCCATTATTATTCGACAATAATTTTTCTTTCCCCTGCTAACCAAACTTCTAATATATGTATTTTTTATGACCGTGCATATTTCCCACAGTTTAAAATGTGCGTAACCGGCACAATTGCGCCCTACAGACCGTTAAACCGCTAAGTTTAAAACATCAATGGTTATGACGGCGGTGAAAAAAGATGTCATTATCGGAAAAATTAAAGGAACTTCGCGAGAAGCAAAACTGGTCGCAGGAAACACTTGCAAGCATGATGAATATGCACCGTTCAACGGTTAGTCGCTATGAAAATGCCAAGGCAATTCCTAATTATCAAACGGTCATTCGTTTTGCGGAAGTATACAAGGTAGACAAGGAGTATTTGGTCGAGGAGCTTGATCGACTGCTGCCAAACGTCGAGGCGCCGGGCTATGTACTGAAGGAAAATCCGGAGGATCCCGATATGGGCAGGATCCTTCAGCTTTTGGAAAATGAACCAGAACTAAAAAAGGCCCTCGTCGATCTTTCCCTCGTCGGACCGAAACGCAGGCGCTTTTTTTCAGATGCTATTACAAGCTTTATTAAGTTAGAAAAGAGACATAAAGACAAATTCTAAAGAAAACTCGCCGATTGGCGATGACAAAGGCGTAGTTGCTCTTATACTTTCTTCCCAGCTAAAACAAAGAAGCCGCTGTCACAAGTTCAGCGGCTTCATAAAAAAAACAGGGGGGTTTTTCTAATAGTTTACCCCGCTTGCTGATTTTTAAACATGGAAATTTAATTTTTTTTAAAAGTAATCTCCGCGGCCGCTTCGCATGTTTGCAACCAGCCTATGATTTGGTACCCTTTATTTTAAATCCGCCCCTATTATTTGCAAATTCAAAATTCCCCTGTTCGCGCCAGTATTTTAACGAAAAAAAATCCGGCAGCTAACCTGCCGGAAATTTGGAGATGATGACGGAGGGATGTTTGATTTTCTCTAACAACCGAAACCGTTGCGGGGATGTTTTTTCCAAAAATAAAGCAACTCATGAAGTAGATCTGTGGTGTAAATTGTCGAATACTGTACTTTTTCAAAGATGTATAGGAAATTTGTTTGCATGCTCGTGTGGGTGTCTGGAGTAAATTTGGGTGGGGCCTCGTTGCTTGAATTCTAGTTCCTGCTCTCTTATTAGCCATTCCAACTGATTGACGCGCTTTTGCAAGCTGTCGACATTTTTATTTGCTTTTCCAACCATTTTTATTAAGCTTTCCAGCAGTTGCTCCAGGTTTCTGGCGGCTTCATCTTTCATTTCCAATTGGCACTTCCTCCTTCTTTGGCTCAGGCGGGGAATTGTTCGGTTTGGCACTCAGGAAGCGGACCGCATCCGCAATTACCTCGGTGACGTACACCCTCTTGCCCTCACGATTGTCATAATAGCGGGTTTGCAGCCTGCCGGTAATTCCAACAATCGACCCCTTTCGACAATATTGGCATGTATTCTCCGCAGCCTTTCGCCATATCGTACATTGAACGAAATCGGCTTCAATTTCTCCATTATGGTTGCGAAAATGGCGGTTTACTGCCACCGTTATTTGGGTGACAGCCGTCCCATCCGGGGTCTTGTTTAACTCGGGATCACGGGTTAATCGGCCGACAAGTGTAACCTGATTAATCATGTCTTCAACTCCTTTCGGTGATGGCTTAATCATAGCCCCTCGATGGAATTGTTGTAAAATCGCGATAAAGCCATTATCAGGGAGGTTTTTGTCGAAATTTTTGCTGTTTCGAGGAGTTTTTTGTCAATATAAAGGGTCCTTTTTCCATTTATCGCATATTATCGAAATATGGCCAGATATTTTTCGACATTTGCTTTTTCCCGCTGTATGTTATAATTTAGGAAAAAAGAACAGGAGGATCGCATGAAAACTTTTAAGTTATACTCATTGGATGTTGTGGAAGAAGACGCTGCGGTTGAGGTTCCGTTGGTCGACGGTTTGATTTTGAATAAAGAAGATGATCGCTCCACTTGGCTGATTGAGGCTTATACCGACCTGTCCCTTTATGATTATTTCAAAAAAATTTCCGAGCAAAACCGCGACATCATTGTCGAAGCGGTGATTACGAAAAAAGAAAACGCCCCTGCCTATTTTCAAACGAAGATTTGCAACTTGCTAAAATTCGAAAACTATATAAGTGTGTTATTTCAAGGCCATTTACGCCGCAATAAAAGTGATTATTCCGAGCTCCTGCTCGACAACCTGATGCAAAAAGGGCTTTCAGGAGCAGAACTTCTCACTGAATTTAAAGAAAAAATGAAGAGTAAGCCAAAAATTAAAGTAAAAAATCCGTAATTGATTTGCCACAAACCAGTCCTCGCGCTGGTTTTTATTGTGGCGAAAAAGAGGGAGGATTTACATTTTTGTTGATTTTTTGACAAATCCTAGCGATACTATTAGTATTGTTCAAATATTGTAAAAGGAGGTAATAAAGTGGAAAGTTCTATTGGAATTATTATCAGTTTAATTATGGCTATTTATTTATTTATTGACGCGCCGAAGCATAATAAGAGCCGCTGGCTATGGGCGATTTTAGGATTAATCTTCGGTCCAATTGCTGTAGGAATTTACTTGATCAAAACTGGACGGAAAGTCCTCGGGTGGATTATAACCATCGTGGCAATCTTGCTATATATCTTATTCATCTTCCTAATCGTTGTCGCAGCAGTCCTATTCTCCACCGGCGGAGCATTCTAACCTCAGTGTGTTAGAAAGGGTGTCAGGCACCATTAATGGAGTAGGCACTATCCTTATGTTGGTAAGGGTGTCAGGCACCGGAGTCGGTGCCTGACTTTTTTTGTTTTTTTTGTTCTTTGTCCGGTTGTTTGTCTTTGTTCGGTTTTACTCGTCTTTGTTGTCTCGGTCGTTGCGGTCGATGTCATCCTCGATGATATCTTCCCTTGGTGTGTTGTTGTCCTTCCCAGGGTCTTTGTCTGTAGGTGTGTTTTTGTCCTCTGACTCTGGATAGTGACCGTTGTTGTCTAGGTTGTTATTTAAGTTGTTATCCAGGTTGTTATTCCTGTTGTTATTCCTGTTGTTATTCCTGTCCATATTATCATTTAAATTGTTATCTGCCGGTGTGTTAACATTATTATTCGTTGGCGGTGGCGGATTTTGATTATCATTGTTACAGCCAACTAGCAATACGGCCGAGAAGAGTGAACCGGCAAGCATTAAGAATAACTTTTTCTTCAAGCGAAAAGCCCCTTTCAACACAAAATTGACCTAAAATGGTCTTTTTTTAGCATCCCCACTGTTATATAAATGTTTACAGGAAGCTTTATCCAATGACTGAAGGACAGTTTTCTTAAATCTTTCGTTAGCTTGTCCAACAGAGCCGTTCTAATCGACATTCCCTCATAAGTCTCACACTATTTTGTGCAATAGCCCCCTTCTAATGGACACTCCCCCATAAGTCTCACACTATTTTGTCCAATAGCCCCTTTCTAATGGACACTCCCCCCAAATCCAACGCTATTTTGTCCAAAAGAACCCTTCCAAAACAAAAAAACACAAGATTTCCTATGGGAAATCTCGTGTTTAACGGTTAGACTACTTACTGTTCACTTATCCAACTAGCGCGCTCAAGTGCGGAATTATTCCTTTTTCTCGCCTAAGGCAAAGGTGATGTCGGCTTCACAGGCAATTTCGCCGTCAACGGTTGCAACGGCTTTGCCCTTGCCGATTGGTCCGCGCAGGCGCACCATTTCGACCTCAAGGCGCAGCTGGTCGCCGGGCTTGACTTGCTTTTTGAAGCGGCAATTGTCGATGCCTGCAAAAAAGGCTAAGCGGCCGCGGTTTTCTTCCTTTTTCAAAACAGCGACAGCGCCAACCTGCGCAAGTGCTTCCACGATTAAAACGCCAGGCATTACCGGATAGTCAGGAAAATGCCCATTGAAAAATTCCTCGTTGGCGGAAACATTTTTAATGCCGACGGCTCTTTTTCCTTCTTCCACTTCCAAAATGCGATCGACCAGCAAAAAGGGATAGCGGTGGGGAATAATTTCTTTGATTTGTTCGATATCGAGCATAGAATTAGTACCTCCTACTAGTATTTACTCCCTATTTTACTATTAAAGGCATACAAAAGGGAAGGGCAATCGCAAGGCCCTTCCCGATTATTTCTTCCCGACTAAATCGAGTATATGTGTCCAAGTTGATTGTTTAAAAACATCTGCCATTTTCCCGCCGCCAAGCATCCCGTATCCGACGGCTGCACCAGACGTCACACTGGCAAAAATCAAGACAACTAAAAGAAGCAGACGAAGCCAAATCGGGATTAAGCGAATCCGGACCCGCCTATTTGAATGCGGTGCGGCCGCGGCCTTTTCCCCATCCGCCTGCAACTTTTCGCTCTTGCTCTCTTGATCCGCATCGAGCTTTGCCTTTTTATATTCTTCCCTCGTTCGTGCTTGTTGGTGATTCAGATTATCTACAGACATTCCTAATTCCCCTTTAACCGGATTCCGTTCATTCCGCGAGTTATTACATATTATAACCGATTTATTTTATAAAAATTGCTAATTCAAAAAGTTCATTATCTCTATTATAAAAAATTATACAGCATTAGACATTAATTTTTTACAGAAAAAAGTCATTTCTTGCAAAAATGGCTCTAAATTTGACGATTGGAGCGGGATTTTGGGGTTCGGGGAAATTTGGAAACCCGAGCAAAAAAATAAAAAAGCCCAATGATTGAGGCCAGCCCAGCCTGCTTCATTAGACTTTTCAAAGGAATCGTCTTCCATAAATTGTTAGGTTGAACTTACACACTGTGGTAAGATGTCATACCACGTTCCCCGACGAAATCAACCGATTTGGATGGGAAAGTATTTTTTCAAAAAATCCCCATTAGGATGAAGCACTTTTTCCAAAAAATTACCCTAACTTGCGATTTGGAAGGCGGTCGATGTTATCAAGCATAATGCCCGTCCCGATTGCAACGCAATCCATTGGGTTTTCGGCAACTAACACAGGAACCTTCAGCTCTTCCGCAAGCAGCATATCGATGCCGTGCAGCAATGCTCCGCCGCCTGTTAAGATGACGCCGCGGTCGATGATGTCAGCAGAAAGCTCTGGTGGTGTGCGCTCAAGGACACTTTTTGCAGCTTGCACGATCACGGCAACCGATTCACGAAGGGCGCCTTCGATTTCTTCAGACCGAACAGTAATCGTGCGCGGCAGACCGCTCACCATGTCACGGCCGCGAATTTCCATTTCCTCTGAACGTGAGCCTGGGAAGACTGTGCCGATGTTGATTTTAATATTTTCTGATGTACGCTCACCGATCAACAGCTTGTACTCGCGCTTGATGTAGCTAAGGATTTCCGCGTCAAACTTGTCGCCGGCCATTTTGATAGAGGAAGAAGTCACGATATCGCCCATTGAAAGCACTGCAACATCTGTCGTTCCTCCCCCGATGTCCACTACCATGTTCCCGCTTGGCTGGAAGATGTCCATTCCGGCGCCGATTGCCGCCACCTTCGGCTCTTCCTCCAAATAAATCTTCTTGCCACCGCTCTTTTCAGCAGCTTCCCTGATTGCCTTTTGCTCAACACTTGTAATGTTTGTTGGGCAGCAGATCAGGATACGCGGCTTCGATAAAAAGCCCTTTACGTTTAACTTATTAATAAAATGCTTTAACATCGCTTCTGTTACATCAAAATCAGCAATCACGCCGTCTTTCAGCGGTCTGATGGCGACGATGTTCCCTGGTGTCCGGCCGACCATGCGGCGGGCTTCCTCACCAACTGCTAAAACACGATTTGTATTTTTGTCTATTGCCACGACGGAAGGTTCGTTCAGTACAATTCCACGGCCTTTTACGTGAATCAGCACGTTGGCCGTTCCTAGGTCAATTCCAATATCCCTTGCAAACATTCTCTTTTCTTTCCTCCTTGGAAACCAAATCCACATACTTTTCCTAATTGTTTATTGTATCATATTCATATTAATTTCCAAAACGATAACTTAAAAATTCGTAGACTTTTGTGGAAATGTGTCGGTATAGAAGGATTTTTTTTAAAAAGGGACTATTGGACGACCGCCGGTAGAAAAAAAGGCTGCTTATTTAACAGCCTCTCCTTCCGCTTCTTCTTTTTGATATTTCATTTTTGTCGCCTCGCCGCCCCTGAGATGACGGATGGATTTATGATAATCTAATATTTCCTTAACCTCGTTTGCCAGCTCTGGATTAATTTCAGGCAGCCTCTCTGTCAAATCCTTATGGACTGTACTTTTGGATACGCCAAACTCCTTCGCAATCACGCGAACCGTTTTCCTCGTCTCCACGATATACTTTCCAATCTTGATAGTTCTCTCTTTGATGTAATCGTGCACACTCTCGCCCTCCCTAATATGGATGTGAGAAGTGTGAAATGAGACCCGCTTATCACTTCGACGAATACTGCATCCGCACAATACAAATAATGTTATAGGTGCCTGACACCATTTACACTATTACCACCATGCGGCAGAAAGGAATGTACTTTCTGATTATACAATGACTAATCATGTCCCCGACTGAATGTCCGTTAACTTCAAACGACTCTTCACCTCAAACACTCTCTTTGTAAAGGTTTGTAACCATTTTATTAGCTTGGATACGGGTTTATGCACAAAATCCACAAACAGGACAAGGCGTTCAGGAAGTTTTTTGAAAATAGGACAATTTTGCTTTTTTCGACATTCTAGGAAATCCAGTAATACCAAGGGTTTGCACATGGAAATAGTAATTGGCTGTGCTTATTTCCCGAGAAATTTGTCGAGCGAAAGATTGCGAATGAACGTTATTCTAACCAACTAATCATCACTTTTCCCGCCTAAAGCAGGCTGCGATCTGACCATGACGAGCTCTCTTTTTTTCAGATTGGCATGGTTCTCCCCTTGTCTTTTTTCAAAATTATATATAATGTTCATATGATGAATTCTATTACAACGTTTGTAAGCTCATTCGCAAATTGCACATTTAGAAAGGAGTGGTGACCGTGACGCCATTTACTGAAAAGGTCATTGAAATTATTCGCACGATCCCCGAGGGCAAGGTCATGACCTATGGCCAGATTGCCGGGCTCGCCGGAAGTCCCCGAGCTGCCAGGCAGGTCGTCCGGATTCTTCATTCGATGAGCCGGAAGCATCGCCTTCCGTGGCATCGTGTGATTAACGCGAAAGGGCAAATCGCCATCCAAGAGGATGAATCCTACAATGAGCAGTGGATGTCGCTTGAAGCAGAAGGGGTTCAGGTCGGTTTGAACGGGGTCATCGATTTGAAGAAATTTCGCTGGGAGCCTGAGTATTTTGGAAAATAGTTTGGAGTGCCGGTGTGTGTGGCTTGGGCATGGGCCTGGATTCACTTTAAGTGGTGAAAGTGGAGAGTTTTATATCGGAGGATAACGCTTTTCTATTAGCGAAAGTGGATTCAATCAGCGGATAGCTTGCTTCAATTAGCGGATACGCTTTGCTTATCAGCGCATAACGCATTTCCATTAGCGAAAGTGATTTCAATCAGCGGATAACTCGCTTCAATTAGCGGATACGCTTTGCTTATCAGCGCATAACGCTTTTCTATTAGCGAAAGTGATTCCAATTAGCGGATAACTCGCTTCAATTAGCGGATACGCTTTGCTTATCAGCGCATAACGCTTTTCTATTAGCGAAAGTGATTCCAATCAGCGGATAACCCGCTTCAATTAGCGGATACGCTTTGCTCATCAGCGGATAACGCTTTTCTATTAGCGAAAGTGGTTTCAATCAGCGGATAGCTCGCTTCAATTAGCCGATACGCTTTGCTTATCAGCGCATAACGCTTTTCTATTAGAGAAAGTGATTCCAATCAGCGGATAACCCGCTTCAATTAGCGGATAACTTACTTCAATTAGCGGATAACACTTTTCCACCAGCGAACGTGAAATCCCTCTCCCTCTCTTCCTCCTCCGACACGCACTCTCTTTTTAATGAATGAGGTCTATAATTTCCCTAAAAAGAAAAAGCTTTACTTGTATCACAAGCAAAGCCCACGGTTTACCATTACTATTTTTAACCCACACACCTAAAACCACACACTACACTTCTATTTGATTTTCTCAAAAATATTTTTGACGAGTTTAACGGGGATTCCGGAACCGCCGCGGCCCTGGACGCCTTCCACCATCATCGCGACCATCAGGCTTGGCGAATCCGTGTTGTAGGCGATGAACCAGCCGTTTTCCACTCCGGCTTCGCCCTGTTTCTGCTTCATCTCTGCGGTCCCCGTCTTGCCCGCCAACGGATAGCCAGCCATTTCCGCGGAATGTGCCGTCCCGGCCGCGTCACCGACAACCTTCCGCAAATCCGCTGCAATCAAATCGGCATTCGCAGGAGAAACCACCGCTTCCTTCCACACTTGGCCTTTCTCTTCATCCACCAATAACACAGGCTTCATCATATTCCCGCCATTTCCGCTCACAAACGGGGTATAAGACGCCAGCAAATGCACAATGCTCATCTGAACCTGTCCCTGCCCATATCCCGAATCTGCCAGCGCAATATCACTGCCAAGGGCACCGGTCACCGATTTCTCAAGCGGATACGTATACGGAATCTCCTCCTCAAAGCCAAACTTCTTCAGCCCGTCAGCAAACGGCCCCTTTCCCATTTTCAACGCCGCTTGGGCAAAATAAATATTGTCTGAGTAAACGAGGGCCCGCTCCAGATTCACTGGCTCTGTCCCCACATGCACTCGGGTCACGAAGTAGCCGCCCCACGATTGATCCTTTTGCCATTGCTTCCCAAGGATCGGCACGGCCTCCTCAGGCTTGATTGCCCCATTCGCCAGCCCAATTGCCGCCGTCAGCGGCTTCATCACCGAGCCCGGCGCATAGGCCTGCTTAAACCGCGTCAACAGCGGTTGCTGCTTATCCTCCTGCAGCGCCTTCCACTCGTCTGCGGACATCCCAAGCGCCGCCTGATTTGGATCAAACGACGGGCTGCTGACAAGCGCCAGCGTCTCACCAGTCACAGGATTCATCACGGCCGCTGTTCCAGTTTCACCGGCACCGCCAGTTTGACCAGTACCAGCCGCCGTCCCGTCCGCGCCTCCTTCGCCTGCAGCACTAGATCCAGAACCGCCTGAAAGCTCGGCATACACTGCCGCCTGCACATCGGCGTCGATCGTCAGCTTGACATCCTTCCCATCTGTCACCGGCTTCTCCGCCAGCACCACATCTTTCTGAGACGCAGCCGTTTCACCAGTCTCCGATTCCGATCCGCCCGTTTCACCAGCTGCCCCCGTTTCCGCCCCCTTCTTCTTAATCACAATCTTCACGCCGCTCGTGCCCTTCAGCTGCTCATCCAGCACCTGCTCAAGCCCGCGCTTGCCTATCACGTCCTGACTCGTATAGCCCTTGTCCTTCCGCTTCTCCAGCTCATCCGCTGTAATCGGCCCGACATAGCCCACAAGCGATGCCGCCGCCTCGCCGTAAGGATACACCCGCGCCCCGACCTTCCGCGTCTGCACCGGCTCAAGCGCAATCAACTGCGCAATCCGCTCCTGCTCGTCCATCGACACCTTCCGCAGCGGCACAAACAGCCCCGGCTTCACCCAGCTCGCCCCGAGCGCCTTATTAATCTGCTCCTTCGGTATCTTCAAAAGCGACGACAACGACTCCAGCACCGCCGCATCCAGATCTCCGGCCACGACTCCAACCTCATACACCTGGCCATTCACCGCCAGCCCGTCCCCATCACGGTCGAGAATCTCCCCGCGCTTCGGCGCCACCGTACTCAGGCCGATCGTATCGCCCTCTTTTAATTCTGGAAAAATATACTCCGTATCCCAGTCGACATACCAGTTCTTCTTTTTGTCTCTTTCTTCCTCTTGCAACCTTGCTTTATGGGTAAATTGAATAGCTCCTGCGATACTGTTCATTTTTGCAGTAAAAGAATAGCTGGCTTCTTTCTCAGCCTTTTTATCCTTTTTTGGTTTTTTGAAGTCAATCTTGAGGTCATTAATCTGTAGGTCTTCGTAGATTTTTTGATAGCGGGTGGTAAATTCTTCTTCGGTGATTGTCTGTTTCGCATCTTTAGAAAGGTAATCATACATCTTATCAAACTTTTGCTTGTTCCAAAGGGCTATGTATTCGGACAATCGCTCCTCCGGCGTCGGTTCCTTGCTGCAGCCGGCGACCACCAATAGCAGGAACAGAATCGCTAGTATCTTTTTCAAAAAAATCCCTCCCTTTCTCCCCATTATAAACGTTTATGCTAGAAACAGGAAAAAATCCAGTCTATTTACTGGATTTATATAGAAATAATCGGATAGTCCTATTCTAGTGATTTTACAAAAACATTCACCATTTATTCATATTTTGTTCATACATACGGGGTACAATATGTGTATTCACACTTAAAACCCCCTTTTAACATATCCGGCCTCGAGCCGGATATTTTTTTTCCAAAAAAAAGAGGAAAAGTATTCCCCTTCCCCTTTGGTACGATATTAAGAGTTTTTGTTTTCTTTAGAATTCGAAGAGTTGTCTTCCTGATCGGTTGACTGTTCGTCATCTGTCGACTTTTCGATGTCTTCAAGCTTTTTTTGTTCTTTTTGGCTTGGAGTTTCGATTGATTTTTTGTCTCCAGAAACGTTTTCTTCTTGTAATGAGCTAAGCGGCTTGTCAAAGTAGCTTGTTGGATTAACCGCTACGCCGTCTTTGCGAATTTCAAAATGTACATGTGTTCCAGCTTTTTCATTGAACAAGCTTTGCCCAGCCTTGGCAATTACTTGGTTCTGTTTTACTTCTTCGCCAACCTTCACTTTTATCTCATTGACGGATTGATATTGTGTTACAATACCTTTGTCGTGTTCGATTTCGATGACATTCCCGAGGACTGCATCCTCTTCGACACGTGTAACGGTTCCGCTAAGTGATGCAAGAACATCAAATGTTTCGCCGTTTTTCGCTGTAATGTCGATCCCTTGGTTCGGCTCGTATCTATTGTTATAGAATACTAATGCCGCTTCTTGGTCTTCTGCTTTGCCTTGGAAATCATAGAATTTCACTTTTACGACAGCATCTTCGGCTTTGGCCACAGGCATTTTGAAGTTTTCAAATGGTTTGTTGACTTCAACTGCAGGTGCTTGGTTCTTTTTACCGGTAAGGTCCGTAGACTTATAATCGTACTTATCGGTGTTGCTGCTGCTTGCTTGATACCAAAGAACCCCGGTTAAAATGATTGCTGCACTTGCGATATAAATGGCTGGAAATACCCAACGCTTTTTGAAAAAGCGTTTTACGCTGGAACTTTGAGAAGATCGTTTGTTTTCTTCCTCTCTCATTTTCATCACCTCAGCAATCATTCTGAACAGATAAGTAGAATTATATACACTAGTCAAAAAATTTTTTTAAAACTTATTTTTCGACAGTGTGAATGATTTTATGCATGCTGGGTGAAAAAATTTTTTTCGACTATAAGGAGGACCATTTTATGAACATAGCTAAATGGGTGCTGCGCGTGCTCCCTATTCTATATATGGCTGCGATTTGGACGATGTCGAGCCTGCCCGCGGACCACTTTGTCCGGCTCCCGGATTCTACGATTGACCATACAATCAAAGAATCACTTCATTTAATAGAGTTCGCTATCTTGTATGTCCTGCTCGTACTCGCGTTTTTAACCCGGCGCCATTCGTTCACACCCGCGCTGAACATGGCCTGTGCCCTGATAGCCGCCCTTTACGGCGTAAGCGACGAAATCCACCAATCCTTCTATTCCTACCGCTCTGCCTCATGGTTTGACCTAGTAAAGGACTTTACCGGAATAGCCGTCTGCTACTATTTTATACGCGGGGCATTGTTTAAAGGGAAATTTGTGCGGCTGGCTGGGGTGCTTACTTTTTTGAAAAATAAATCCTGTCTCTGAAGGTTCCTGTAAATGGTAACTTTAGTGAGGCTAAAATTTTTCCGGCGACTCTAATAGAATGGATATGAAGGAATGCTCGAAGCTCAGCGTTTGTTATCGATGGTTTGATTAACAGAAAATAATCATTGATTGCCGGAATATGTGCTATTTTGGACTTCATTTTACATTTCGGGCAGCACCAATTGCCGTAATGATAATCCATTGGTATAAAATCACAAGTTGGACATTTTACGCCAGTGGGGATGTCTTTAGGAGATAGGTTGAATTGTTTTAGTATATCTGGGTTTTCAGGAGTGTGCTTTGAAAGGAGCAGTCGTTTAAGTTTCTTTAATTCTTTTGCATCTAGCTTTTCAATTTTATGATAATTTTCTAATTGGTCTATTTTTTCTAGTAAAACTTCACTATTGCAAATATGCCGGGTAATTTGTTCGTTTCCGGGATCTGATAGGATTAACGTTTTTTCGTTACTATTTACAAAAAGATAATGGACCGGAATCTTGATATTGTGATCCTCTAACCATCCTCGTAATTTCCTTGCTTGAAGTTTCGCCTGTAAGACAGGATTTTGGATTCTTTCTTCTCCCCCATTCTTTTTACAGGTAGACTGGTTAAAATTTTTATTAAATTTTATTTGACCGCTTCGATTTTTCGTTTCAAGAACTAATGCAAACGCCGTACAGATAATTAGGAAGTCCATTTGGAAAAAGAAACCCCTATATTGAAGGCGAATACCATGATAAATTTGGTATTTCGTTTCGGAAAGCATACTCAAGTGGAAATACAGAGATTTTTCTCCTCTTTGACCTGCTTGCCTGCACTTATAATCACTCATAACATCAGGCCAAACGGGATGATGATAAGGTATTCTTCCAATAAGCGCCTCCAATTTTTGAATTCTTAATGAGTTATTGTAGCATTCTTCTATCAATGACATCAGTCCTTTCCTTCTTGGGTAGCTTTTCTCCCCCTTCCTCTATTTTCCTGCAAAAATCGACATCAACTTTTGAATTTTTTGTGAAATTATAATTAATCTATCAAGTTACTTTCCACTTTGAACCTTTTACTGTCTGGTTTCATCGATTTACTTTCCACTTTTGACCTTTTACTTTCCACTTCCGATCATTTACTGTCCGGTTTCCCTATTTTACTTTCCACTTCATAAAATCCACCCTAAATTCTGCTTAAAAGCCAGGCGTACAGCCTGGCTCAGGTAACATTTCCTTCCTTTATCGGAGAACCCACCCTTTTCACGGTCCATCCCTTTCCCTTGATCCATTTAAATGACCTTTTTTAAGATTCTTTTCTATTTACTTTCCACTTTGAACCTTTTACTGTCCGGTTTCAGCGATTTACTTTCCACTTTTGACATTTTACTTTCCGCTTCCGATCATTTACTGTCCGGTTTCCCTATTTTACTTTCCACTTCGGAAAAACTTCCCCTCTCCCCACCAAAAAGCCAGGCCCTCAAAAACCTGGCCTGGCTCAACCAACTCATTTATTTCTGCGCTGTTATCGTTGCGAGCATTGACTCCGCTGAAGTAATTTCGACACCTTGATAATAGTGCTTCACAATTTCCTGATAATTCGAGCCTTCCTCCGCCATGCCGTTTGCGCCGTATTGGCTCATGCCAACGCCGTGTCCGAAGCCTTTTGTTGTGACGACAATCGTGTCTCCCTTACGCTCCCAAGCAAAGTCGGACGACCTCAAATCAAGTTTTGTCCGGATATCCGGCCCTGATAAGACTTTTCCATTGAAGTCTACTTTTCCAACCCGCTTTCCGGTCGTGCGCTCAACAATTTTTCCAATCGTCGACCCCGCTCCAATTTTCACACCAAGCTTGGCTTCGAACTCTTTAACGGTCAACACTTTTTGACTGGAAAACTTCGGTGACTTTTTATCCCATGGACTTGATACGCTGCGTAAATAAGGGATATTGCCGGACCAGTAATCTTCAGAGTTCTCGGTGTAGCCGTTACCGGTGGAGAAAAACAGAGCATCGATCGGCTTTCCGTCGTAGGTCAAGATTTGTCCGCTCGTCGCCCGGACGGCCTCTATTATTTTCCCCTTTTTCCAGCTGTAGTCCTTGCCCCAGTCTCTCCTCATTTCCTCATCGTTCTTATATACCTGATGGATTTGAGTATCCGTGACCTGAGCACCTTTTGGCACGCCCATCGTATCCTTACTTATTAATTTGTTCACGATATACGTCCTTGCCGCCAGCGCCTGAGCTTTTAGGGCTTCCTCCTTAAATTCTGCAGGCATTTCTGCCGCTACAACTCCAACAAGGTAATCTTCAAATGGGACTTTTTCAATGACTTTCTTTGAGGAACGGAACACGGCAACATCTACTGCTGTCTCTGAGTCTGCGGTAGAGGCCGCCTTCGCATCTTTCGTTTTGGCAGAGGCTTTCGTTATATCCTCTCCTAATTTTCCGCTCGCCTGATGCTTATCCGCAAACGGCAGCACGAGCACAGTGGGTACAATGAGGGTTAGGGCAAAAAGAATTGCTGCTAGTAGGATGAGTGGTTTGATTTTATTCATGATTGTGCCTCCAGTTTGTAAATTCGCACCCGGCACCGACCCGCGCCGAGATGCGTCTCCATTCATACATATGGAAGCGGACAAGCATTTATTACAGATATTTTATAAAATCGAGCGGGGTGTCAGGCACCAAAAAAGCATAAACATGATGCGAATAATAAAAAGGGTGTCAGGCACCAATACCACTACGTGAACGCAGTTAATGGTGCCTGACACCCTTTCCACTAGGAGAGCGAGGAAAAGCTCAAAAAAAACGCAAAAAAAAATCCCGAGGGATGCGTTAGTGGGTTGGTCTGATATCAGACCACCTATTACCGCATCGTATCGGGATTCTTTCTTAAATATTTATTAGGCATTCATGTCCGAAACATATTTGTCGACTTTAACAAAGATTTCGTCTGCTTCCTTCACACGTTCAATGTCGGCGCCTAACCCTGCCAACTTGCCGTGGAAGTTCACGTAACCGCGGTCCAAGTGTTTCAACTCCGTCACGCGTGTCACACCTTCAGACACTAAACCAGTTAAAATCAACGCTGCCGCTGCGCGAAGGTCTGTCGCAGACACTTCAGCACCTTGCATATTCGAAGGACCATGTAAAATAACGGAACGGCCTTCAATCTTAATATCCGCATTCATGCGGCGGAATTCCTCGACGTGCATGAAACGGTTCTCGAATACCGTCTCCGTTATCATCGAAGTTCCATCAGCACGAAGCAAGAGCGCCATCATTTGCGACTGCATATCCGTCGGGAAGCCTGGATGCGGCATCGTTTTAATGTCGACCGCCTTCAACCGCTCAGGACCGATGACGCGAACGCCATCCTCTTCCTCAGAAATCTCTACACCCATCTCTTCCATTTTTGCAATCAAAGAAGATAAGTGTTCCGGAACCGCACCCTGCACCAACACATTTCCGCCGGTGATCGCTGCAGCTACCATAAACGTACCTGCCTCAATGCGGTCAGGAATAATCGCATGATCCGCGCCAAATAATACATCCACGCCCTCAATTCGAAGAGTACCCGTGCCGGCACCTTTCACGCGAGCGCCCATTTTATTCAAGAAATTTGCCAAATCTACAATCTCTGGTTCTTTTGCGACGTTCTCGATGATTGTCGTACCCTGTGCAAGGGTCGCAGCCATCATAATGTTTTCGGTTGCACCAACACTCGGGAAATCCAAGTAAATCTTGGCACCTTTCAAGCGGCCATCAACCTCCGCTTCAATAAAGCCATTTCCTACCTTCACCTTCGCACCCATGGCCTCAAAGCCTTTTAGATGCTGGTCAATCGGACGAGATCCAATCGCACAACCGCCAGGCAAAGCAACACGAGCCCGGCCGTTACGTGCAAGTAACGATCCCATGACAAGAACAGACGCACGCATTTTGCGAACGTATTCGAATGGCGCTTCATCTTTCAACACTCTAGATGCATCAACAACAACTGTATTATTGTCAAATACCACTTCAGCATTTAAGTTGCGTAAAACTTCATTAATTGTAAATACATCGGAGAGTGTAGGTACATCACGAATTACACTTTTTCCATCACTTGCTAATAATGTTGCAGCGAGTACAGGCAGCACGGCATTTTTTGCACCTTCAACTTTTACCGTTCCATAAAGCCTTTGTCCGCCGCGGACGATGATCTTTTCCAAGAGTATTCCCCTCCGCGTCCATTTTCTCTATATTAATATTCAATCGTAATGATTGGTGTGCCAACTACAACAGTAGTCTTTGCGCCCAATCCTTCGGAGCGTATGCCAATTTGCAAATTCATGTTATTTTTTTGATTATCTATGAAGCCTGTAAACATAGGCGATGTCGCCGAAACAGACATGAATGTCTCCTCTTTTAACGCTTCGATTTCTTCAGCATTAAAACCAGACAGTAAATTTTCTACTGCTATGGGTAAAGCCGTATCAATCTTATCACTGAAAACGCCCTTCATACAAGAGAAAACTGTTGGTTTTCCTCGAAATATGTCGGAAAGCCTACTTTTCAATTCATTACTAGTAAAATAAGCCTCTTCCGCCTTATTCCACTCGTTGCCACTGACACTATATACTATATACGCACTAACAGGTTGTTTTGTGTGGGTTGCCATGATTTGAAGCATTTCTTTGTGGTGTTTAGTTGGAGAAACTGCTGTCACTTCCCATTTTTGGCTCGTGTTCGTTTCAGACCACTCCCAATCGGGAAACTTTTCCTGAAGCCCGCGTGCGTATTCCTGTACTTCCTGCACACTTTTCAACTCGGTCACATGCTCCCGTGCATAAAAAGACCAATCCGTGAGCAAAATATCATCGGCTTGCAATACAGCACCAATTTTCGCCAAGTCGCCAGTACCTTTTGGAAAAATCGACAAGCTGCCGCCCGCATTTTTTTTCGCATCCACCGGAATTGAGCCAACATCCGTTTTGGAAAAAAGGCCTTTGCCGGCTGTTTCAGCGCGAGTTGCTTCAGTCGTACGGCTTCCAATAACAACCAGGATCAAACATAAAAGTGAAATCATATAAAAATGAGTCATGCCATTTCTTTTCATCTCTCTACTCCCCCTTACTACCATTGTTGCCAGGCAGAGAGAGAGCAATACTTGGGAAATGTCGTCACTTTTAGACAAGTTTCAAACTTTAAGTTTACATCAGTAAAAATCTTTGCTATTCAGTTCCAAATTTGGGACACCCTTAGCTTTCCACATAAACTCGATTGTACTCAAAATATCCGCAAAAGGAAACATGCACGAAGACCTAAATTTTTACCAATTTTAGAACCATGGGGACGGGTCTCCTGACTCTAAAAGCCAAGGAAAAGCCATGAGGACGGGTCTTCTGGTCGCATTTTTCAATTAAAAATCAGTGGCAGTTGTCTAGACCATTGGAGGTAATCAAGGAAAAAGTTACTAACAGATGATCCGATGAAAATTGCTAATAATATGTACAGTAGTCGCGCCTGCATCACATGGTTTGGCTTTAGCAGCTTATCCAGGCGAATCGCCTGCAATGCCCACCAGGAAATCGCAATAAACACCAAATGTGACATGATGCTGACTAGCGCAATCTGACCAAAATCATTTATCATTCTGCTGCCTCCTTTTTGGCACAGCTCCTCGTAAACTGCCTAACGGCAAGTTTTCATTAAATCCAATGACCATTCTACCACATAGACGGATAAAAGTCCTGAAAGTTTCCTTTTTGGTAAAATTTTGGAAAATTCAAATAAAGTACGCCTGCCTATGCCCCATTATAAGCAATTAGCTGCCTAAACACCGTTCGCAACCCCGTTAACGGTGTTTAGGCAGCTAAGAAACGCACCATTATGCTTCATTCCAAACCCTATATAAATTTAACGGCACATACACTTTGTCCCCATGGATTTCGCGGTGAATGATCGGTTCCTCGAATTGCTGCTCCTGGCTGGAATGCCGTCCCACTTTATGTCTCACGGTTGCACGAACCCCCAATATTTTTTCCATACTTAACTTTGAATACTTCATCTTGTTTCTCCTCCTTTTAATTTGGTTATACCGACGGGGATTCCGCCAAGTTTTGGATTTATTCCGCCAACTTGATCATGATTTCCGCCAAACTCATCACACTTTTCGACAAACCCTTTTATCTAACGAGCCCCCAAGGCGGGAGCCCGTTGTTAGTTTGTTAACAGCCTCGTTTCAGACTAGGCGGATTTTGATGCGACGACCACAACTCTTCCTTGGTCTAATTCTTCTTCATAGCGCTCGGCTTCCGCTTTGGATAATCCCAGTGATTCCAGCTTCGAGCGCAGTTCATCGCCCCGGGTTCGGAAGACATTAGCAACTGCGTCCAATACACCTTGTTCAGAGACCCCAATGTCCCCGATGTCCAGCGAATCCGTCAGATCCTCGGAGCGGCCTTTGTCGTGTGCCAATAAATAAATCTCATCCTTTGTGAATCCCTGCATAATGAATTGGTCAATTTCCCGTCTTGCTTCTACACCATTTTCAACAACTTTTACATGTTCCATTTTCATTCCTCCTCATTTTGTTTCTCGTTCTATTGGGTATATAACCGCTTCTTGAAAAACTAAAACATAAAAAATGAAAAAGGGTGTTTTATATGAAAGACAACGTTTTTAAGGTTACTAACTTGCGCGACGTGGGTATATAAAAAAATATTATTAATCGGAGGTGTTTATTTATATGAAGAAACTGGTTTGTAAATATTGTGGGAATGCTGAATTTTATGTATTAAATGTAAATGAAACGCTTTGTAAATGCGGGGTACGCTTGACTAAGCTGAGTGATTATCGCAATGCACCCAAACCGAATAAAGAGCAAAAACGTCAAGCAGACGCCATCTCAAGAGTCAGTTTATTAAAAAGGGAAATTGACAAATGCCTCGACGAACGTGATGAAGAACGATTTAATAAGTTAACTTATGAATTACGCGTGCACCAGCATTATTTAAGCGACCCGAAGGAACACTTGAAAAAGCGACTTGAAACCGGTGGTCAGACCCCCGGCGAAGTAACGCGGTAATGCAGCGGAGATCTTCCCCCGGATAAGCGAGGTTTATTTTTCGCAAGACCGGGTATTCAAACAATATAGTTACTAAAAAAAAGGAGAGATTGATTATGGGATTTATTTGGTCATTAATAATTGGAGGAGTCATCGGCTGGCTGGCCGGAATGATTATTGGGCGTGACGTACCTGGAGGCATTATCGGTAATATTATCGCTGGTTTTATCGGCGCATGGCTTGGATCGTTATTATTAGGCGGCTGGGGACCTGTCATCGGCGGATTCTACTTTATTCCGGCCCTCATTGGTGCGATTGCCCTTGTCTTCATTCTAAGCCTCATCCTCAAAGGGTTTAAACGCACAGCCTAACAGATTCATATCTTGTCACTAAAAAATGGCTCAGTTCAAAATTTGAACTGAGCCATTTTTTATATTCAATTCCTTGAGGGGCTTCATGCTTCAATGGGGTCCCGCCCGCCTCTTTTCTTTCCACTTCAGACCCTTCCCTCCTGAATTCGCTTGCGAAACTGGACGGCTGACAGTAACTTAAATCCTCTTAGCGTGGGAATTATAGCTTCGAGCATCGCGACCGCCTCTTCCTTTTTTCCGTCACAAACGGCTTGATCCACTTCAAGCATTTTCAATAGGAATGGATCCTTTATCTTTTCCTGATATTGCTTGAGGGCCGCGGCGTCGCCTTCATACATTGCGATATTGGCCAAGACATACCACTTTGATTTATTTTCGCCCATTTGCCCCGACAGTTCTTTTGCTTTTCCAAATTGCTTTTGCTCCATGAGCAGCATGGTTTCAGCGAGCCTTTTCATTTTTCCTGAGCGGATGTTCCCTATTGCTTTCTCCGCTGTCGGCAAATCATTATTCAGCAGATAATAAAGAAATTGCATATACGGCCGTTTCGACTTCTTTAAAAAATTCATCATTTTTTCCGTGTCCCTGCCGAATAAAAGCGGGATTCGAAACAGGAAAAAGACAATCACGACAACCACGACGCTGTACATAATCCAGATCGAAACCTGGAAAAACCCCATCAAAAAGGCAAAAATCAAAACGAACAGCAATAACCAAATCATAAAATCCTCCTCCAACAAGCTTTTATTCTTACTTTACCACACCACAACGAAACCACGCTGAAAAAAAAAGCCATCCCCCGCGCAGCAAACCGCGGGAAATGACCCCTTACCATAGTATGGGTGAGCTACTTCACGATAAATCTCTTCGTGCAACCGAACTCCCTCTGCCTTACACCTTCCGATAAATCCGCTCCTGCGGATGAAATTCCTCGTAGTGCATGCCTTTTGGCATAAACAGAATGGATTCCTTGCTGCCGAGTCCGATGAAGCCGCCCTTGGCCAGGCTGTTGTACATTAACGCGTGGACTTGCTGCTGCAGGTCATTATCAAAATAGATCATGACGTTGCGGCAGAGAATCACGTGAAATTCATTAAACGAGCCGTCCGTTACCAGATTATGCTGGGCGAAGATCAGATTTTCTTCCAAAATCGGATGAAAATAGGCAAATTGATGGTCGGTCGTGTAGTACTCGGAAAAAGCCTTTTTGCCGCCGGCTTTCAAGTAATTTTTCGTATATTGCTGCATTTTTTTGAGCGGAAATGCCCTCGTTTGCGCTGCAGTCAGCGCCTTTTCATTCATATCGGTTGCATAAATCGTCGTCCGGTCCGCCAGCCCTTCCTCATGCAACAAGATGGCCATCGAATAGACCTCCTCGCCTGTCGCGCAGCCGGCGTGCCAAATGCGAATCTGCGGCAGTTCTCTCAATAAAGGCACGACATCGTTGCGAAAGGCGGAAAAGAAATCCGGGTCGCGGTACATTTCTGTCATCCGGATGGACAAATCATTCAGCAAGCGTCCCAAGTAACCTGGTTCGTGAAGTACTTTATCCAATAAAGCTGTAATCGTCGGCAGCTGCTCGGCCTTCATGCGATTCATAATCCGTCTGCGTAAGGATGCGCGTACGTAGCCGCGGAAGTCGTAGCCATACTTTTGATAAAGCCCCTCAATCAGTAAATTAATTTCAATCTCTTGAATTTCATCCAGCACCAACGGCTCTGTTTCTGTAATTAATTCTGACTGAGGATGGGTAAAGATGTTGTTCACTTTGCCTCCTCCTGCACTGTCAGCCAAACCCGCATCAATGAGAAGAGCTGATCGATATTTAACGGCTTCATGATATAATCGGAAGCCCCTGCTTCCATACACTTGTCCCGTTCGCCCTTCATCGCCTTAGCGGTTAAGGCGATAATCGGCAGATGCTGCATTCCGAGATCGTCCCGGATGATCTGCATCGCCTCATAGCCGCCCATCACCGGCATCATGATATCCATAAAAACCAGGTCAAAATCGGCTTGTTCCTGGAGCATATCAATGGCCCGCTTCCCGTTTTCTGCTACTTGAACGACCATTCCTTTTCGCTCAAGCGCCGTTACCAGCGCGAAGACATTGCGGCCGTCGTCCTCTACCAGGAGCACCTTTTTTCCATTAAATAATTGGTCATCTGAGCTATTCATTACAGACTGTTCGACCTTAGGCGATTCCTCCGCCCATTCTTCTTCGACCAAAGCGACGCTTGCGCTTGCGGCCACTTCATCCTGTGCCAGGCCATAATCAGCCACAATGCCAGGTTCCAATCTGCTCGGAATATATAATGTAAACGTACTGCCCTTAGCCACTTCGCTCGCCACCTCAAGCGCGCCGCCAAGCAGCCGCGTAAATTCACGGCAAATCGATAGCCCGAGGCCCGTTCCGCCGTATTGACGATTCGTCGTGCCGTCCACCTGTTGAAAGGCTTCAAAAATAATTTGCTGCTTTTCGCGCGGAATCCCGATCCCGGTATCGGTGACAGAAATCGCCAGCACCGTCTCGTTCTCGTCCGCTTGGATAGCCGCCGCTTTTTCCGGTGGCGCCAAGTCAATCTGAACAGATACCGAGCCTCTTTCCGTAAATTTGAAGGCATTGGATAGCAGATTTTTCCAAATTTGCTGCAATCGTTGCCCATCCGTCGAGATAACTGCCGGAACACACGGATCAATCACCACGTCAAACGCCAGATTCTTATTGGCCGCTACAGGAGCGAATAAATTCCGCATCATTTGTGGAATTTCGGTCACATTGACTTCATCTGTCAGGATTTCAATTTTTCCTGCTTCAATCTTCGATAAATCGAGAATATCATCAATCAGCCGCAGCAAATCTGCACCGGACGTATTGACGACGCGGGCGTATTCACCGACTTCCACCCTGTCCA
>NZ_JBMPZU010000092.1:0-2998 GCF_049463095.1 Neobacillus sp. 19
CCCCTAAGTCCCTTTTTCATGTATAGTAGAGTAAGGGGTTTTTATTTAGAAGTGGGGGATATAGATGAGAAGAATTATTCTGACGACAGAGAGTGGTGCGGATTTACCAATAGAATTTGCTGAGAAACATAATGTACATGTGGTTCCGATGCACGTGATCATGGATGGAGAGGATTATTTAGATGGTTCGTTATCGGTAACGGATATTTATGATTATTACAACCGGACCAAGAAGATCCCATCTACAACGTCCACCAATTCTCATGAATATCTTGAATTTTTCACGAGGATTAAAAATGATTTTCCTGACTGCGTCATTATACATATTGGATATACCTCAAAGGCCTCTTCTTCCTTCCAAAATGCAATCATCGCAACGGAAGAGTTGGATGATATTTTTCTAATTGATGCTTTAAACGTAACAGGTGGATTAACAGCGATTGTGATGTATGCGGTTTCAGTATTAGAGAATGAGCCTTCCATTGACCCTGGCCTATTAGTAAAGAAGATTGAATCTAAGGTTCCTAAATCAAGATTGGCTTTCGTTCCCGGCAGCTTAGAATTTTTAAGAGCCGGCGGGCGCGTTAGTAATCTAGCTTATCTTGGAGGGGCGTTATTAAAAATAAAGCCGCGTATTGAATTAATTGATGGAAATCTTGTTTCAACAAAAAAGTATCGTGGGAAGATGGATCTAGTTTCAGAAAAACTGTTCCGGGATTATGTAGATCAATACAACATTGATAGAGGACAACTTTATCTACTTTACTCGATTGGCCTTGATGAAGAGATCATGCAGAGGATGGATAATCTGGCAAAAGAAACTGGTTTCCAAAATGTAACATGGATTCAAGCTGGCGCCATGATATCTACCCACGCTGGACCCGGCGGCATCGGAATAGCAGGGTTAGAAGTTTAGGAAGTTTCAAAATATGTGGATATTATAAAAAACGTGCCAGGCATCACCCTAATTTTAGGTGATGCCTGGCACGTTTTTGTGTCCATAGTGAAACTTTCTTTTTATTTTGTTATTTGTATGCTCGTTTTTTTATGCGTCCTACGAGAGGTATTACTATGATACCTGCGATTGCCACCTGCATAATGTTCCCAGGGATGGAGCCGAACGGCTGAATCCAGTTACCGTAAAGGATGACTTCGGTAAAATAGTAGCCTACAACTTTAATGATCAGTGCAGTGGCAATTGCCAAAGTGTGAACAAAGACTCGATTACCAGGTACTTTCTCGGAAATAATTCCGACTATGAAGCCCATTGCACCTACGATGATAAAAGTAAACGGTGCCCATAATGCCCAGCCAGAGATTATATCGAATAGGCCCATTCCGAAGGCACCAGCAATGGCTCCTGTTTTTTTGCCATAAACGATGGCTGCTATAAAAAGAGGTACGTTACCCAGGTGGATTAGACCTCCGTTACCCATTATTGGCAGCTTAATGTTGATAAACATTGTGGCAACAAGGGTTAATGCGATGAAAAGTGAATTGATGACAATTGCTTTAGTTTTAGTAGTTTCTGTCGGTGTTAATGTTAGATTCATATGATTACCCCTCTGTTTTTATTAAAAATAATACCATACACTCTGCTACTAAATAAACACTTATTTCGGTGGAAGATCTCCAAAATAGATTCATGGGGGCGGTTCTTGTGACTTTTTTTAACCGCACAAAAAGCCACGAGAACCGTCCCCGTGGCATTCCCATGGCATTTTGTAGCACTTTACTGACCTAATGTTCCTGTTACTTGGTTAGCTTGCAGCCTTTGTTTTTTGGCTTTCCGGAAATGGAATAATTCATAGAATGTTGGGATGATAATCAGCGTCAAAAGGGTAGACACGATGAGTCCAAAAATGACGACCACAGCGAGTCCCTTCGAAACAAGATTTAAACTCATCGCCGATTCATGTGTAACCAGAAGCGGTACCATGGCAAATACAGTGGCGAGTGCTGTCATAAGGATCGGCCTTAGTCGTACGATACCTGCCTCCATAATCGCTTCCCGAATGGTCATTGTTTCTTCATTGTGACGGATTCGGTCAACCAATACTATGGCATTGGTTACCACAATCCCAACGAGCATCAGCATGCCGATCCCTGAAGAAATATTGATGCTTGAGTTGGTCAGCACGAGTCCTAATAGCGAACCGATCGCTGCAAGCGGCAAAGTAATCAAGATCGCGATGCTTGCCCGGAACGACTTTAATGTCACAAGCAAAATCATAAACACGATTCCGATTGATAACATAGACAGTTTAGCGAGTTCTCCTAATTGATCGGAGGACTGCATTGAAGAACCGGTTAGTTCTGCACTTGTACCTGTGGCGAATGTTTCATCTTTGTTCCAGGTTAGTAGCTTCTGCTGAATTTTTCCGGCAACGTCTACCATTTTGTCCGGATTCACTTGAGCCGTTACCTGTAGATAATGATGGCCGTCTTTTGTAAAGATGGTCCCCAGCTCATTGCTTTCTTCAACCTTCGCAATACTTGATAAAGCAACAGGCCCATCAGGCGTCATCAGCTGCAGACTTTTTAAATCGTCCACCGTTTGAATTTCCTTTAATGCTCCCAATTGTACGGCAGTGGTCCGTCCATCAATCTTTATGTTTCCGATCACAGCAGGCTTAATCATCGCATAAATAGATTGGGAGATTTCCAGTGCATTCGATAATTTGGAATCCACCTGAATGGTCACGGTCGGTTTTGTATTTTGATCGTTACTTTCTACTTTATCCACACCATCGATGCTGCTTATTTCTTTCTTCACCATATCAGCTGCTTTTTTGATGTCGTCATCGTTCTTTCCGATGACATCAATGGAAACAGTCGTCGCATTAGTCCCAAGCAATCCTGCTGTTTCAGCCGTCAGCTCCGCATTTGGAAACTGGTCTTTTGTTTTTTCAGGATGTCCTTTGCAAAATTGGCAGAATCGACCCCTTCTTTAGGGAAAATCATAAATCGAACTACGTTTGCTTCTTGAAGATTGCCA
>NZ_JBMPZU010000093.1:0-54366 GCF_049463095.1 Neobacillus sp. 19
GTGTTATGTAGCCTGCTTGGTTCGGTTTCTGCAGCCAGCCGATATCAGCCCAAACCCAACAACCTAGATAGGCGTTTCGCATTCTCGTGAAACGCTTTCAAGCTTCGTGCGCCGCTGAGCAGAAGATAACCAATAAAGCAGCGAAATGTTAGCAGAAAGCAACGTAACGCCTTGAAGGAATTTGCTTTAGGTGTCGAGTCGGTAAATCGCTTTGTTGGCAAAGAGTCGTTGGAGCGGTACCACGAATGCGTGTTGGGAGTTTTAGCATTAGAATCAGATCCAATCGATCCAAGGCTTTAAGCGTTAGTGGACGGTTTTAACCTACTAGAATCGGTAGATAATTTTTTGATTAACAACTTAGTATAATCAATTTCCAAATCCATATGATTGTAATAGGGAGGTGGAGTGTTATGGACGTTCATGTTGTTCAAAGTGGAGAGAATTTATGGAAGATCTCAAACAGGTATGGGGTGACCATTCAATCAATCATAGAATTAAACGGATTACCATCGGCGACTTCTATTGTTCCTGGACTTGCATTATATATCCCTAACACTCTACAGCCGCTTCGCTATTATCGAATACAAGCAGGGGATCAAATCTGGAAATTAGCACAGCGATTTATAATCGACGCCTCCTCCATTCTAGCTGTGAATCCAGGGCTGGATCCAAATCAACTCCTAATCGGCCAAATTATCAGGATCCCATCACCAATAAAGTTTGAAATTTCCACACTGGGATTTATTGTGCCATCATCGGCAAGCACCGTTTATTCAATCCTTGATTCTGTTGCCGGCCAATTGACCTATGGGGCCATCGTTGCCTATTCATTTACAAGAGGAAGGTTACGCCTATAACGAAACCGAGGATGCCGATATTATAGCAAGGTGTATGGAATTGAACATTACACCGCTATTGATGATCCGGAATTTTACAGGCAGTAATTTCAGTGCGGAGCTTGCCGGAAAGGTTCTACAAAATCCCGCCTTTCGTGGAAATTTAGTAGCAAGTATTGTGAATCTCACCATACAACGGGGGTTTGGCGGCGTAAGTATTGACTTTGAGTTTATCCCTCCGGCAAGGCGCATTGATTTTATTACTTTTTTAGGAGATTTAAAGAATGCATTAGGCGGGCTGATCTTGCATGTAAATGTTCACGCGAAAACAGCAGATATACCGACCAATCGAATCATCGGGGCATACGACTATGCGGCTATTGGTAACGTGTCCGACCTGGTAGCGGTCATGACGATTGACTACGGTTATCCCGGTGGTCCGCCTGATCCGGTTGCTCCGGTTTCATGGATGGAGCAAGTGATTCAATACTCGATAACCCAAATTAATCCACGAAAGCTGCAAATCGCCATGCCGCTTTATGGGTACGACAAGGTGGTTCATACTAATAAAACACATGCTCAATCGGTTCTTGGCGCCCAAAATCAAGCCATCTCAACCGGGTCTCCGATTGAATTTAATCAAACTGCTAAATCACCATGGTATCGGTATTGGCATGGAGTAGAAGAGCATGTCGTCTGGTTTGAAGACATTCGGAGCTATATAGAAAAATACCGTTTAATTGATATTTACCAATTAAGTGGCACGACTTTTTGGCAGATAAGTCTGCCGGCACCGCAAAATTGGGCGTATCTTAGTAAAAATATTAATGTTTTAAAAAAATAGGGCCTAAAAACTGCATTTTTGGAAACACTTTTTAAAAAAAGGGAAGGCTGGTTCATAGATTGATAAAGAGTGTGAACTATTACGTTTTACTAATCATCATGCTGTTTGCTGTAACATCTCCAAGCCATCACGTTAAAGCAATGAATGGCCATAAGAATTGGAGCCAGCAGCTAAATTATATCATTCAATCGGACCCAGATTTAGAGGGGCAATTGCTGGAATCAGTATTCGAAATGCAACGAACGGTGAAATTATTTATGATCATCAAGGAGATATTCGATTACGTCCCGCTTCAAACATGAAGTTGTTTACAGCCGCGGCCGCTTTAAGCGTTTTGGGAGAGAATTATTCTTTTACGACGGAAGTGCTTACAGATTCCAAAGTGAAAAATAATACATTGCATGGCAATATTTATCTAAAAGGTAAAGGTGACCCAACCTTATTAAAGTCTGATTTTGATCAAATGGCTGGGGAGATAAAAAAGAAGGGAATTAAACAGATAAAGGGAAATCTGGTTGGGGATGATTCGCGTTACGATGATGTTCGTTATTCACTCGATATGCCATGGAGTGACGAAACCACCTATTATGGAGCCCAGATTTCTGCACTTACCGCCTCCCCAACAAATGACTACGATGCAGGTTCTGTTAAAGTGAAAGTTAAACCGGGAACAAAAATTGGGGACATGGTGAATGTGGAAGTTACACCGAAAACAAATTATATGAAGATCACCAATCATGCTGTCACGGTTGAAGCTGATGGCAATAAGAAGATCTCTGTCGAGCGGGATCACGCAACGAACACGATCACCATTGAAGGGACAATTCCATTAAAATCCAAAGCGGTTACAGAATGGATTGGTGTGTGGGACCCGACCAGGTATGCAGCCACGCTTTTTAAGAAATCATTAGCCAAACATGGAATCACTGTGTCCGGAAAAATCGTATCAGGCGAGGTGCCTGATACAGCAAGAGTTTTGACGAACCACCAATCGATGCCCTTATCGGAATTGCTTGTTCCATTTATGAAGCTGAGTAACAATGTGCACGCTGAGATATTAATCAAAGAAATGGGCAAGGTGATGAAAGGAGAAGGAAGTTGGGAAAAGGGGTTAGCTGTTATGGAAACCGAAGCCGCACGTTTCGGTGTAAATACAAAAACAATGGTAATCCGGGATGGTTCAGGCATATCCCATGTTGATCTTGTCCCAGCCAATCAAATCACCCAGCTATTATTTGCTGTCCAGAAGGAAACGTGGTTCACTACCTATCTCCATTCACTGCCTGTAGCTGGTGTCCATGAGAAAATGGTAGGGGGATCCCTAAGGAATCGATTAAAAAATCCAAGTACCCTCGGAAAAGTCAAGGCAAAAACCGGTACGATTTCTACTGTTAGTTCATTATCAGGCTATGCAACCACGAAAAGTGGACAAACATTGATATTTTCTATCCTGTTAAATAATTTAGTGAATGAAAAAAAAGGGAAAATAATTGAAGATCAAATCGTGCAGCTGTTAGGGAACCTATATTAAGTAAATTATGGCGGAAAATGATAGGTAAAATACCTTGGACATGACATTTATCATGCCCGGTATATGACACCTGCTACTAACAAGTCCAAATCCCTTCCTTTATAATTGGTTTAACGCCACATTCCAAGAAGGGAACTCAACTAAATGACCTTACAAAATACGAAAAACTTAAAAAAGCAAATGACTCCTTTTGAAAAATCAACGACAAAGCAAAGTATATGGCAGATCATTAACACGGTCGTGCCATTTATGATCCTATGGTTCCTTGCTTATCAAAGTCTCTCTGTCTCCTATTGGTTGACACTCGTTCCATCCATCCTTGCTGCCGGGTATTTAGTACGGATTTTCATTATTTTTCATGATTGTACCCATCATTCGTTCTTTAAAAGCCGCCGTGCTAACCGAGCAGTGGGGACATGTATGGGGGTTTTAACATTATTCCCATTTGATCAATGGGGTCATGAGCACTCGGTTCATCATGCGACAAGTGGTAACCTTGATAAGCGAGGCACTGGAGATATTTGGACACTTACAGTTGATGAATACCTAGCAGCACCACTTAAACTGCGTTTAGCCTATCGATTTTATCGTAATCCTTTGGTAATGTTTGGATTAGGTCCGATTTATGTATTCCTTCTTAAAAATAGATTTAACCGTAAAGGTGCTAGAACGAAGGAACGTAACAACACCTATTTAACGAATGTAATCATCGTTGCTTTGATTGCAATATTCTGCTGGGCAATAGGGTGGCAGACATTTCTGTTAGTACAGGGCACAATTTTTATGATTTCAGGATCAGCAGGTATTTGGCTTTTTTATGTACAGCACACCTTTGAGGATTCCTATTTTGAAGAAGATAAAGAGTGGGAATACGTGAAAGCTGCTGTGGAGGGAAGTTCTTTTTATAAGCTTCCAAAAATCATGCAATTTCTAACAGGAAATATCGGCTTTCACCACGTACACCATTTAAGTCCAAGGGTACCTAATTATAAACTGGAAGAGGCACACAAAAATACACCTCCGTTACAAAATGTACCGACTATCACGCTTACGACAAGCTTACGGTCACTTCGCTTCCGCTTATGGGATGAGAAAAACAAGAATTTCGTGACCTTTAAGGATATTAAATCTGCAGCTAAAAGTAGTGTTTCGCATCAAATTAAACCAGAACTTTAAGAATACCGTCAATGGCTGACTCCTTTTACTAAAGAGGAATCTCTGCTTAGTTGCGGCTGCCAGATAAGGAGAGAACATAATGATACGGATTGTCATCGCAGAAGATCAGGAACTGCTGTTAGGGGCAATGGGTTCGCTCCTCAATTTGGAAGATGATATGGAAGTAGTAGGACTGGCAAGCAATGGGGAAGAGGCACTTACGCTTGTACACCAATTACAGCCCGATGTTTGCCTGATGGATATTGAGATGCCCAAAATAACGGGGCTTGAGGCAGCGGAAGCATTAAATCCGTCACCCTGCAAAGTAATCATTTTAACAACCTTTGCTAGGATAGGATATTTTAGACGTGCCTTAGAAGCGAATGTTAAAGGTTATTTATTGAAGGATAGTCCGAGTGACGAGTTGGTCTCCTCAATACGGAGTGTTATAGCTGGAAAGCGGATTTATTCTCCTGAATTAATGGACTCGGAATCCAGTGCTGATGAATTAGATAATGATAAAACTATAAATGAGAACTCTACTGATCAAAGTAAAACACTTGGCACCGTTAGAAGCTATTTTTCAACCATAATAGATAAAATAAAGTTACCAACCGGATAGGGTTATGGTGATTTTTAAAGAAGCGGGCTGTATCCAATTTGGATACAGTTTCTTTGGTTAATAGTGGAATAATGGGTAAGTAAAAAAAAGAGGGCCATTACTTTGAAAATATCAAGTATTGATTTTACAATGAGAATGTTGATTTAATAAAGATAAAGTAGATTTAAAATTAGGAGAACATAATATGAATAAAAAACAAGGACAGCAATTATCGGAGCGGTTTGAAGTCGCCTACAATCAAGTTCATGAGGCACTACGCGACATTGTTCAAATCAATGATGAAAGATTTGTAGTTTTGGTGAAGGTTGGGGCAAAAAAATATCAAATTATCGAAACCTTTAAGAAAGATTTAGAGCAATACGCACGGCTCAGAAACGCAATTGTCCACGAAAAAATGGAGGTTGGCTTCTATATCGCTGAACCAAATGCAAAGGTGGTTAGTCATATTGAAAAAATCGCCAATGTCTTAAGCCGTCCTAATTACGCACTTTCCATTGCCTCAAAAAAGGTCGTTTATTTTGATGTACAGGACAGCATTTTAAAAGTAACTGATGCCATAAAAGAATTCGGTTATTCTAAGTTTCCAATCTATAAAAATAAAAAATGCATCGGCCTTTTGACGGCTGGATCCATCGTAAAATGGATGGCGCAACATATGGAGGCCGGACGAGTGAACCTATCGGATATCCGTGTTTCTGCTATTCTGGAGTACGAAAAAGATCGTCCGATAGAGATAGTCAATAAAAGTATCAATATATTTGAGGTTGAAAATATCTTTGAAAAAGCCCATAAAAAGAAACGTAAAATTGAAGGTGTAATTATCACAGAAAATGGGAGTGACGATGAGGTACCATTAGGCATTATCACCGCTTGGGATTTGATTGAAATTGATTATACTGTGGACTAAATGAAAGAGGGAGCAGCAATAGCGCTGCTCCCTTGTATGTTAGGGCATATCATCAAAATTAAACTCGCTTAGTTGGTCCATGTGGCTGGCAATCATCGCGATAATCGTTGACGCTTCCTCTTTACTAAAAACGAAATGGGATTCATCCTTGATTAGCTCGTCATCGGTTGTCCAAATCCGGTTCACCCGTTTGAGGACGCCATCACCTGTTGCCTGAACGACACCAAACTGATAGGTTACTTCCACCTCGTCTTCATGCTTGAAGGCTGTCACTTCTGGTGTAGACCAATCGACATCAATTTCCTCAAAGATATCATCGGTGTTGATTTGTTCTGCTTCAAAGTATTCTTCATCATCATCGTCCACCGTTCCGCATTCATCTTCAAAACTTTCATCAGACTGCAGATAGACGCCATCGTCTGTATAATGGTCTTCGCCGTTGATGTAGTCATGAAGGCTTGCATGTACTTCCTCGACAATTTCCTCGATGTCTGAAAGGATGATTTTCGCCGTGTGGCCGCTGTCAACATCGAAGCTATCAATGTAAAATTCTTCGTTTTGCGGGTCGAAAAACAGCGTGCAAAAATAATCTCTGTCAAGTTCCTCGGTGTCCACATCAGTGGTATCAACGTAAAACTCAATCCTTGGATGCTTGGCGGCTCTCTCAATTGTCATTTGACCAACCTGATCATATTCTTCACAAATCGACTCCAGGTGATCCTGCAGTTCCGCACATACTCTGTCAAACCATTCTAACGACATCAAACATCCCATCCTCTCAATGTTAATCGAGGTTATTATTTCCAACATTTAAAAATATATAAGTTGCTGAGAATTTCTTTATTTGCTTTTTTTTAACTCCAAGGAGCACATTGTATTGGATTTCAAACCTGGTATGTTACTATATTACATAATCAAAGAAAAACGAGGTGTTTTCATGAAAATTGAAGTATGGTCTGATTATGTATGTCCGTTTTGTTATATTGGGAAACGCAGGTTAGAAGAGGCGTTAGATCAATTTCCACATAAAGATCAGGTAGAGGTTGAATTTAAAAGTTTTGAACTGGATCCGAATTCGTCCGAATACAGTGGTCAGAATATACATGAAGTGTTAGCAAAAAAGTATGGCATGAGTATTGAACAGGCAAAGCAAGCCAATCTAGGTGTCGGCCAGCAGGCAGCGTCAGTCGGATTAACATATGATTTTGAAGGGATGAAACCTACTAATACATTTGATGCCCACCGCTTGGCAAAGTTTGCGAAAACAAAAGGGAAAGAAGCAATGGTTACTGAAAAGCTCCTTCATGGCTATTTCAGCGAATCAAAGCATATAGGCGATATTGATACTTTAGCAGATATTGCTGAGGTATCAGGTATAGACCGGCAAGAGGTATTGGCGGTTCTTCAAGATAAAACCGCTTATGCCAACGAGGTGCGTGCAGATGAAGGAATAGCCCAGCAATATCAGATTAGCGGCGTTCCCTATTTTATTATCAATTCCAAATATGCCATTTCCGGTGCTCAGCCACTAGAAACGTTTAAAGGTGCGTTGGAAAAAGTTTGGGAGGAAGAATCACCTGCACCGATCCTTCAGGATCTTTCGACCGAGGAAGATGTTAGTTGTGCCGATGGAAACTGTGTGATTCCCAAAGAGAAATAGATCGAAAAAAACATGGGAAAGTATGCATTGGCGTGCTTTCCCATGTTATTGGCGTAATCCATTACCTGCGACTGCGAATACAATATTCCCACATGTTGCCGTCTTGCCAACAAGTCTTTACCTGTTCATTGCCACGAGAAGTGTTCCGCCAACCGGAGCAGCATCTCCTCGTATTTCTTCTTGAAGTATGCCGTCTCGACGTTTTTCTACGTGAAGTATTGTGAGAACTTGATGTGACACGTCTTGAAGTCCTTCTTCGTGATGTCATCTGACGCCGTGAGGTTCTTCGTCGTGAAGTTCCACGGTGCTGTCCTGGGTCTCTAAACATAAAGTCTCCGAAACCACCACGTCTAACTTCGTCCGCTGCCCTTTGAATATCCTCTGATGAAAATTCACTCACCTTAATTTAGCACCTCCTTAAAATCCAGAAAAGGAAGTATACAATCCAATTGACATGATTGGCGTTCATACTCACTCTTCTTTAATCAATTTACGTTTGTACAGTTGTCCCTGTTTGGGACAAACGCCTATGTAAAGAAAATATGCAATTAAAACGTGACCTTCATTCTTTATTATTCATACGAATAAAGAAAGGAGGTATAAATAATCGCCGTGGATACAAGCATTCCGCACTATAAGCTTTTTATTAAACCAATTGACCTGCGAGAGCTTAGAAGAGACATCTGGATTGATGAACCAGTTCCAGCCCAGTTAACGATAGATGGGAGAAGGCTTGAGATTGATTTAAGTTATCGTGGATCCCATATTCGAGATTTTTCGAAAAAGTCTTATCAAATTGCATTTTATAACCCTAAAAAATATAAAGGTTCTAGCCGGATGCACCTTAATGCTGAATTTAAAGATCCATCACTCATCCGAAACAAATTGTCTTTTGATTTCTTCTCAGAGATTGGCGTTTTATCACCGCAATCTAAACATGTTTTCTTAATGCAAAATGGCAGGGCAGATGGAGTTTATTTAGAAATCGAGTCGGTGGATGAGAATTTTTTACAAAGAAGAGTCCTTCCAACCGGAAGTATTTTTTATGCAGTCGATGGGGATGCAAACTTTTCTTTAATGAGTGACTTAGACAAAGAAACAAAGAAATCATTGGAGTTGGGATATGAAAGAAAGTGCGGCACTCCCGAGGAAGATTTTTACTTACAAGAATTTATCTTTCACATTAACACGATTCCACAATCTGATTTTGAAAAAGAAATCCAGAATTATGTCGACGTGGAAAAATACCTTCGTTGGATTGCCGGGATAATTTTCACATCTAACTATGATGGTTTTGTTCATAACTATGCCCTTTACAGGAATGGAACTACCGGCTTATTTGAAGTGATTCCCTGGGATTATGATGCAACATGGGGACGAGATGTCAACGGAAAGGTAATGGAAGCGAATTATGTCCCGATTGATGGTTTTAATACATTAACAGCAAGGCTCCTTGATGTTGATTATTTTCGTAATCGGTACCGAAACTTGCTTAAAGAAATTATGGAACAACAATTTACCCTGGAATTTATGATGCCAAAGGTTGAAAGATTGCTCCAACAGGTTCGTCCGTTTGTGCTGCAGGATCCTTATATAAAGCATAATATAGCTGACTTTGATAAGGAGCCTGAAGTGATTTCTAAGTATATTGAGGATAGAAGAATGTATTTACAGAGAAAATTATTAAACTGGGAATAGAGAAAAAGATGCCGATTGGCATCTTTTACATTTCAGAGATATTTGACATAGACTTAGCCCCTAATAGGTCTCCAAATATTGCCGTCCAAAATATAACCTTCCACTTCAAAATCATCATTCGGCGTTGCGCTCCATCCAAAGTTGTCTTGGCCTCTATTATTCCTGCGTGAACGATTGCAACATCTTGACCCGCCTTGCCCCGAAGTATTCCTTCTTGAAGTATTCCTTCTTGAAGTATTCCTTCTTGAAGTATTTCTTCTGGAAGTATTTCTTCTTGAGGTATTTCTTCTGGAAGTTACCATGACAGAAGTAGGGCGGTTTCTGGAAGTATTTCGACGAGAAGTTACCATGACAGAAGTAGGGCGGTTTCTGGAAGTATTTCGACGAGAAGTTACCATGACAGAAGTAGGGCGGTTTCTGGAAGTATTTCGACGAGAAGTTACCATGACAGAAGTAGGACGGTTTCTGGAAGTATTTCGACGAGAAGTTACCATGACAGAAGTAGGTCGGTTTCTGGAAGTATTCCATCGAGAAGTCACCATGACAGAAGTAGGACGGTTTCTAGAGGTATTGCGTCGAGAAGTCACCATGACAGAAGTAGGACGGTTTCTGGAAGTATTGCGTCGAGAAGTCACCATGACAGAAGTAGGACGGTTTCTGGAAGTATTGCGTCGAGAAGTCACCATGACAGAAGTAGGACGGTTTCTGGAAGTGTTCCTGCGAGCCTTATTTTGATGCATTGGTTTTGCGGTTCTCCTACGTGAAGTTTTCCGATGTCCAGGAGGCTTTGGTCCATGATGTCTTTTGTGATGTGATCTCTTTTTTAATCCAGGGTCATTAAACATGTGTTTTCCTTGACCGGACCTTTTTACCTCCTCTGCAGCCTTTTGAATATCATCTGAAGAAAAATGTCTCATTATTTCACCTCTTATTATTCTTGAAAAGGGAAGACGGAAGCAATACACAAATAAATACTGCTCGTCTCCTATTCTCCTACTAATCTACGTAGGTCACGTACAATTTGTATAGGGGAATGACTCAATAATTAAAAAAGATTGTCCAAAACCAACATAAAAAAGGTGACATACTTAAAAAGGGTGTCAGGCACCAATTTTTCAAAACTGGGATAAGATTTTTTTCAAATATAAAGGGTTTTTTCGAATCATTGCTGAAATTAATAAGTGAATTTTCAAAAAAGGAGATGGATGTTATGTTTTCCCCACTAACCCCACTTGATTGGAAACGGCGAGCGATAAAATATTATCCTAAAAAAACAGCTGTGATTGACGGTGAAAAAGAATTTACATATCAAGAATTTGGACAACGAGTAGATCAGCTTTCGGCAGCATTGTATCAAGCGGGAATATCGGAGGGTGATCACGTAGCGGTGATGCTGCCTAACACCCATTATATGTTGGAAAGCTTTTATGGAATTTGCCAACTTGGTGCTGTCATGGTTCCATTGAATTACCGTTTGTCCGCAGAGGATTTGGAGTACATTATCCGTCACAGTGATTCAAAGATGTTAATTGTCGATGAAGAATTTTGCGCACCGATTGAGAAAATCATTCATCGACTTTCCCTTGATCCAATCATTATCGTGCCAGTTCCGGGACAAAAAACATCTTTAAAAAGTGTGGATTATGAGGATTTCCTTCGCCATGCTCCAAAAATTTCCAAGTTACCGAAAGTGGAAATTGATGAAAATCAGCTTCTTACTCTCAATTATACGAGTGGAACCACTTCAAAACCAAAGGGTGTTATGTTAACACATCGAGGAAATTACCTGAATGCAGCTAATTTCCTTTATCATCTGAATGTACAACATGATGATGTATATCTACACACGTTACCGATGTTTCACGCAAATGGCTGGGGAGGGGTATGGGCAATTACAGCAGCCGGCGGTACCCATGTTTGTTTGCGAAAGGTTGATCCACCGCTTATTCTCGAACTATTTGAAGAAAAAAATATTTCACTGTTATGTGGGGCGCCGACCGTGGTGAACATGCTGGTAAATGATCCAAAGGCGAAGGAAGTCGAAATCAAGACGAATCCTCGGATGGCTACAGCAGGGGCACCGCCTGCAGCTGCGTTGATTCATAAAGCACAAGAAATTCTAGGATTAAATATGATCCACGTATACGGGTTGACGGAAACATCACCGTTCATTCTCTATTGTGAATGGAAAAAAGAATTTGAATCAAAGTCGTCGGATGAACAAGCAACAATTAAGGCAAGACAGGGTATTGAACTCGCGTTTAATGGAGAAACAAGGGTCGTCCATCAGGACGGTCAGGAAGTTGCCTGGAATGGACGAGAGCTGGGAGAGATTGTTACCCGCGGAAATGTGGTCATGGCGGGATATTATAAGGACCCTGAAACGACTGCTGCTTCAATTAGGGATGGATGGTTCCATACTGGCGATTTGGCGGTTACTCATCCAGACGGATTCATAGAAATCCAAGACCGTGCCAAGGATTTGATTATTTCAGGAGGAGAAAATATTTCTTCTACTGAGGTCGAAGGGGTTTTGTATAAACACCCAGATGTCTTGGAGACTGCAGTTATTGCCATTCCGGATGAAAAATGGGGCGAGGTTCCAAAGGCCATCATCGTGTTGCAACCCGGAGCAAACGTCACGGAAGAGGAAATCATCCAATTTTGCCGAGCGAACATGGCCCACTTTAAATCACCAAAAGCGGTCGAATTTGTGGAGGCTCTTCCAAAAACAGCCACAGGTAAACTGCAAAAATATCGTTTGAGAGAAATGTATTGGCAGGGTCCGAAAAGAGTGAATTAACTGATCATAAACAAAAGGCAATGATTTCAAGATCAATGCCTTTTGTTGTACGATTCTTAACGGCCTCAACGATATATTGCCCGTGAAAAAATCATTCCTTTTTAAATTCAATTGTGCTTCTAACTGTGTTAATCGGACGGACTAGTTTCTCGATCTGTTCTCGTTTTGTCTCTAAGAATGGAGGCAATGATAACTTTTCTCCAAGAGTTTCATACGGTTCATCACCCATAAATCCTGGTCCGTCTGTTGCGAATTCAAATAAGATTTGTGGGGCCACTCTTACATACAATGAACCAAAAAAGTATTGATCGACAAAACCAGAGGTTTGGAAGCCGAAACCTTCCATTCGCCCTATCCAATCTTCTAAAACAGAACGATCTTCCACACGGAATGCTGCATGGTGTACTGTCCCAAATCCTTGTTGTGCCTGTGGAAGAACCGCATTATATTCGACGACAACCTGTGCACCATTGCCGCCTTCTCCTACTTCGAATAAATGGAAGGCACCTTCGTGAGCAATTTCTTTAAACAGTAACACCTTTTCCATCATTTCTTTAAAATAGTCAAAGTTGGCGATGCGAACGAATATCGGTCCTAATCCGGTAATGGCATACTCTAATGGGATCGGTCCATTTTGCCATGGTGTGCCAGAAGCAACCCCTTTATTGGTTTCATCTGAAATCAATTGATACTGCTGATCATCAAAATCAACAAATGATAATGTCTTTTTGCCAAATTGCTCTTTAATCGCAGTATGTTTTACTTCTAAACGGTCAAAACGTTTGACCCAATAATTCAGGGCAGCATCACTCGGAACACGGAAGGAAGTTTTTGAAATCTCATTGGTCCCATGAGTCCCTTTTGGAATGCCGGGGAAGTCGAAGAATGTCATATCGGTGCCAGGGCTTCCGGAATCGTCTGCAAAAAATAAATGGTAGGTTTGAATATCATCCTGATTGACTGTTTTCTTAACTAAGCGCATCCCTAAAACATTTGTGAAAAATTCGTAGTTTTTTTCAGCACTGCTCGTAATTGCGGTAACATGGTGGATCCCTTTTAATCTGCTCATTTGAATTCCTCCTTAAAGATGTTTATATTATTCCATTCCAGAATTGATTCACCCATATCTCAAGTTCATACATCTTTAATTCGAGATAAATATATCATGGATAAAAGACAATGTCAAGATTGGAAATATTACGCCTACAGCAAACGTCATTCCCATTTTAATTTTAGAAGTGATCGTTCTTAAAGTTTTCACAATTAAAAGCATACTTATGATGTTAATCACAAACATCCCTTTTTTTAAGTGTTAAGTTTGTAATGAGAAATGTTTCACAAGTATGCAGCAATAGTGAAGGAGAATCTTTTATGAGTGAATTCATTAATAACCGAAAAAATTTGACCACTACTAATACAGATCGTCTTACCATATTAAAGCAAATCTTTCAGGACCTTCATAACGGGCGCAATCTTGATGAGGTAAAAGCACATTTTGATGCCTTTATTGGAAAAATTACCGTCGATGAAATTTCCCAGCTCCAGCATGATTTTGTTGAAGGTATATCTGCTGAGGAGCTGCAGCGCTTATACACAAAACATACGGCAATATTTAAAGGTTCAATTGAGGAAGAGAGTGAACAATACAGGAAACCAGAGGAACAGCCGGGGCATCCCATTCATACCTTTAAACTTGAAAATCAAGAAATTGAAAAATTATTAAAAACGCAGATTCAGATCCATCTATGGCAATTTGATAAAGATGATAGTACTGAAAATGTATATACGCTATTGGAAGATATCAATCTCTTGTTGGACATTGATAAACATTACAGCCGAAAGGAGAATTTGATTTTTCCTTATTTAGAAAAGTATGGTATTTATGGACCAACCACTAATATGTGGCGAATCGATGACTTTATCCGCGATGCGATTAAAGATGCCAAACAAAAGTTAGCCAATTATCATGGCGACAAGCAAGCAGTATCGAGTGTAATGGATTATGTCATTCAAGAAGTAGGGGAGATGATTTATCGAGAAGAAAACATCCTCTTCCCCATGGCATTGAAAAATCTAACGGAGGATGAGTGGGTAAAAATTGCCCATGAAAGTGATGAAATTGGTTTTTGCTTGACGGCACCTGCAGAAGAATGGAAACCAGACAGAAAAGGACTGAACGAAAAGGCAATCTCCGAAGGATATATTAAAATGGAAACCGGAATCTTATCATTAAAACAGCTTGAGCTGTTGTTAAATCATTTGCCGGTGGATATCACATTCATTGACCAGGATGATGTAGTCCGTTACTTCTCGCATGGGAAAGAAAGAATCTTTGCACGGACGAAAGCCATTATCGGCCGAACCGTTCAAAACTGCCACCCGCCAAGAAGTGTCCATGTGGTCGAGGAACTGCTAGCCGACTTTAAATCAGGCAAAAAAAACACAGAGGACTTCTGGATTCCGTTTAAGGATAAATATGTCTATATTCGTTATTTCGCTGTTCGTGATGAGACAGGAAAATACATTGGCACGCTAGAATTTACCCAAAATATTGCACCGATTAAAGGAATCGATGGTGAAAAACGAATATTATCTTAACTGATAAAACCTGCCTAGTTTGCATGATAGAATCGTGTCAAGCTTGGCAGGTTTTTTCTATGAGGCGCTTTCAATAGGTTGGTCTATATTGCGACATGAACAGTCAAATCTAGTGATTAATTAATTTTTGTGTCGATAAAAAAGCAGGACAAATTCACAAAGCTGTAACAGATAAACCGGAAAGTTGGAAAAAATCGGGGATAATAAGAGTAGTAGAAGAACGTTAATTCCATCTAATGAAAGGAAGAAAATTTTTTTTACGAGGTGAAGAACAATGGTAAATAGAAAATGGATTGCTTTGTTGTTGGCTGGCGGAAAGGGGACTAGGCTGAACCTCCTTACAAAGACACTAGTAAAACCAGCCGTGCCATTTGGCGGGAAATACCGCATCATTGACTTTACTCTAAGTAATTGCAAAAACTCTGGAATCGATACAGTTGGTATTTTAACTCAATATAAGCCCTATGAGCTGCATGCCCATCTTGGCCAATGCAGTTATTGGAATTTGTATAATCGGAATGGCGGTCTAACCATCCTTCCACCTTATCAGCATTGTGACTCTGGGGTTGAGTGGTATGAGGGTACTTCACATGCTGTATTTCAGAACATTGAATTTATCGAGCAATGTAATCCTGACTACGTTGCCATACTATCTGCAGATCAAATTTATAAAATGGATTATTCAATCATGTTGGAGCAGCATATTGAAACGAAAGCAGATTGTACCATTGCTGTTGTTGAAGTTCCATTGGAAGAAGCCAGCCGCTTTGGAATCATCCAAATGGATAAAAGAACGAATAAAATTATCGATTTTGAGGAAAAGCCAAAACGACCAACATCGAATCTGGCTTCTATGGGTATTTATATTTTTTCGTGGCCGATATTAAGAGAGTATTTGTGGCAAGAGGAACAAAAGGAATATACCAATAGAGACTTCGGCAAAGATATTATTCCGTCTATGCTGTGCGATGGCTTACGGCTATATGCCTACTGTTTTGACAATTACTGGCGGGATGTTGGCACTGTACATAGTTATTGGGAGGCCAATATGGATCTGTTAAATGGAGAGAATAATATATTTTTACAAAACCCCAAGTGGCCAATCCATACAGTTGAAACAACGGAGCCGCCGTTATTTTTAGCCGAAAGTGCAAAGATTCATCAAAGTTTGATTTCTGAAGGCTGCGAAATTTACGGTTCAATCGAAAAATCAGTTGTCTTTAACGGTGTTAAAGTTGGAAAGGGAGCACGGCTCAAAAACGCTGTGATCCTGCCTCATACAACAATTGAAGAAAATGTCTGGATTGAGAATGCTGTTGTCGGCAGCCAATCGATCATCAAGAATGGCGTCATTATTGTCTCAAATAATCCAAAAATGCAATTAATGGTTGTCGGACATAACGAAATCGTCGATCCCGCCATTAAGGGCAATACTCCACAGGAAAATGTGATATCGGTCATGTCATAGCAGGGAATGATAGAAATTGAATGTTCTTCTTTTTTGTTAGTTTCTCTTTATAATTATTCCACTATTCAAAAAATAATTTGTTTTTACCTATTAAAGTGGTAAACTATAAAAATATAATTGATAGGGGAGAGGGGCAACATGATTAAAGCGATTTTTTTTGATTTAGACGATACACTACTTTGGGACCAAAAAAGTGTAAAGGAAGCATTTGCGGCCACATGTAAAGTAGCAGAAGACCGGTGTGGAATTGATACAGATCAGCTAGAGGAAGCTGTGCGGGAGGCTGCGAGAAAGTTGTATGCTTCATATGAATTTTATTCTTTTACGCAAATGATAGGGATTAATCCATTCGAAGGATTATGGGGTAACTTTTTAGATGAAAATCATGATCATTTTAAAAAAATGCAGGAAACTGTTCCTACTTATCGGAAAGATGCTTGGACAAAAGGGCTTTTGACGTTGGGGATTGACGACCCTGCCCTGGGCCTTGAGTTAGCTGAGCGATTTCCACAGGAACGGCGAAAGGCACCGTTTGTTTACGAGGAATCCTTTAAAACTCTTGATGCCTTAAATGATCATTATCAGTTGCTTTTATTGACAAATGGGTCACCGGATTTACAAAATACAAAATTAGAGATTACACCCGAACTTGTCCCGTATTTTGATCATATTGTCATTTCTGGAGATTTCGGTAAGGGAAAGCCCGATCCTTCTATTTTTGAACATGCTTTGTCACTCCTTTCACTAAAGAAGGAGGAAGTGATAATGGTTGGAGATAATTTGATGACAGATATCCTTGGGGCGAACCGTGCGGGAATCAAAACCGTTTGGATTAATCGTCACAACAAAGTGAGAAATGAGGTAATCCCTTCATTCGAAATTCAGCATTTAGAAGAGCTTTTTCCAATCTTGGAGAATCTGTAGAGTTTAAAAAAAGGCTCAATCCAATGACATAGAAGCTGTAACTTTATTCCTCCTTTCTGCGACTATTTAGCTGAAACACCAAAATAGTAAAAGGGGTTTGGGATAAATGGTAACTAAAAAAATACTAATTATTATTAGTTCAACAGTTGTCATTGGACTTTTAGCTAGTTGCGGAATAGAGACAAAATCAAATGGGGGAGTGGAAGGGATAAAAACAGAAACTACTGAAGGAAATGAGATTGCTGCGAATTTCTTGCCTACTATCGATATTAGTGCTGAGAAAAATGAGACGCTTGTCCATTACAAAGTGAAAAATATTTCGGGACAAACAAAAAAACTTACGTTTCCAACTGGATTGGAAGCTGATTACATTGTTTACGATCAAGCAGGAAAGAAAGTAAAGCAATTTTCCGATGAAGTTGCATCCACACAAGCAATAAGAGAAATTACTTTAGAAAATAATCAAGAAATGACGAACGATTTTGCGATTACGGACCTGCCGAATGGCCAGTACAAAATTGAAGTTTTCTTAACTGCAAAAGAGGAAGAAGCAAAATCAGTTACAAACTTAATAATAAAAAATTCATTTGCAAAAGGCTCAGGCACGTACGTTGGTCAAATGGATCCACACACAATCGAAATTGACATGGAAGGGAAAAAAGTAGCCTATCAGCTGTCAGATGAAGCCCGAAACCAATTATCTTCCCTTCAAGAAGGCGGGACCGTTTCGTTCCACTATATAGAAAATGAAGCAGGACAAAAAGTCATTCAAATGTTTGTAGAAGAGTGATGTAAACGTGCCAATATTCTAAATTAAAAATATGCCTTAAGAATCACCTTTTTGCAGTTCCCAAAATCAGTTTGGGAACTGTTTTTTATTTTTCTAACATAATTTTAGGGAAAGGTGGATTTTTTTAGGCTAAACCTTGATTTTATCAAAAAAACTGTAAACGTTTGTCATTTCTAAATCGTCTAAATAATCCCTAAAATGAGTTGATTTTCTCTCTTGAGAATAGTAATATTAGTCACGGAAAAGTTTGATTAAGGATGATAGATTTCAATTATCAGTTAAATTACATCAGGGTGGGACAGTTTATATGCAAAATAAATTGCCGTTTTCAAGGTATTTCATTATAGGAGTTATGTTGTTTGCCTTATTTTTCGGTGCAGGGAATTTAATTTTTCCGGCTGGACTTGGGCAGCAAGCAGGAACGAATATTTGGATGGCTGTCGGAGGATTTTTGATCACAGGAATCGGGCTTCCATTCCTTGGCATTTTAGCGATGGGGGTTTCCGGCAGTAAGAATTTGCAAGAACTTGCTAGCAGGATTCATCCACTTTACGGAATCATCTTTACAGCATTACTCTATTTAACAATTGGGCCATTCTTTGCTGCGCCAAGGACGGGAGCAGTAGCCTACGATATCGGGATTGCTCCCTTAGTCGGTGAAGGATTGGGCCAAGTCGGATTAATTATTTTTACAGCTGTTTTCTTTATTGTCACACTATGGTTTTCATTAAACCCTGCTAAAATCGTGGACAACGTTGGAAAAATCCTTTCTCCAGGCATAATCGTTCTTATTTTTGTTTTATTGGTTATGGCAGTGGTGAAACCAATCGGTCCGATAAGTGCACCACAGGAAGCTTATGCTAATGGGGCTTTCATGAAGGGGATCATGGAAGGGTATAACACAATGGATGCCCTTGCCTCACTCGTTTTTGGAATTATTGTGATCAATGCCATTCGTTCGATGGGAATCACGACTACTCGTGGAATTCTTTCAGCATCTGCTAAGTCCGGAATTGTCGCGATCGTATTCCTTGGAATCATTTACGCTGGTATTGCTTATCTAGGAGCGACAAGTACAGAATCCTTTGGGCTGTTTGAGACTGGTGGGCCAGTTCTTGGGAAGGCAGCATCTTATTATTTTGGTACTTTAGGAACAGTCATGTTAGCAATTGTTATCATCCTAGCCTGTTTGACGACAAGTATTGGATTGATCACGGCTTGCGGGGAATACTTTCATATGTTATTTCCTAAATTCAGTTACAAAATGTGGGTGGTATTCTTTTCACTCGTGTCATTCACTGTCGCGAACTTTGGATTATCGAACATCATTCAATTCTCAATACCTGTTTTAATGTTTTTATATCCATTAGCAGTAGCATTAATGCTTTTGACATTTTTATCAAAATTATTTCATCATTCACGTCTCGTATATCTTTCAGCTACTACGGTTACATTTATGATTAGTGTGATTGATGGCATAAAAACATTTTGCCAGCAGCTTGAAATCGGTTATTTTGGCTGGTTAAAAGCGATAATTTCCTTTTATGAAAGGATTTTGCCTTTATACAATGATGGGCTGGGGTGGCTGATTCCAGTTTTGATTGCCATATTGATTTCGACATTAATCGTCCGTGTACAGAACTACTGGGCTTTTCGACTAAAGAGTAAAACGGAGGGTGCGGTTTAACATCTCCACAGTTGTGGAGGTGTTTTTTTCTTAAATTTAACTTATTTACCGTAAAAATGTTATGTAAACTAGAGGCTTGAGGTGCTTGAATTTGGAATTAAGACAACTACAATTTTTCATTGAGGTGGCCAAACATAAAAGTATAACAAAAGCGGCTGAAAATATGCATATTTCACAGCCAGCATTAAGTAAGTCCATCATGGCATTGGAAGAAGAGCTTGGCATGACCCTGATCATTCGCTCCAATAAGACAAGTGATTTGACCGATGCATGGAAGGTTGTAATGGAATATGCGCAGAAAATGAACGTCCTGATTGAAGAAATGAGAACGTCTTTAAATGATTTGACGAACTTAGCAAGGGGTCAAATTAATATCGGGCTTCCACCTTTTATCGGCAGTTTATTTTTTCCGAGGGTTATGGCTAAGTTTCATCGTGCCTATCCTAATATTGAATTGAATATTACAGAGTACGGCGGTTCTTCTTTTAATAGCTCTTTTCTTTAAAGTCATCAAGTTGGAATGGGTAGAGAAGGGTGCAAATTGGCTATTGGCAGAATTGCTGCTTTTCTTTATACCTTCCGCGGTCGGGATTGTGAACTATCATGATATTTTGAGCCTGCAGGGAGCGGAGATTGTTGGATTAATTGCAATAAGTACAATCATAGTTATGGGATTGACAGCCTTAGTTGCGGAAAAAATGACGGGCAGGAAAAGGAGTGAGCAGCATTGACGATGATCCTGTTTACTTTTGCAACGTATCTGATTTACCGTTTTTCCAAAATGGTGAATGGAAAATGGAGTATTCCACTTTTTCATCCCTTACTCTTAGCACCTATCCTATTAATTGTACTAATTTCAGTAACAAATGTTTCTGCAAACCAATATATTAAAGATGTCAAATGGCTGACACATTTACTCGGCCCAGCTACAGTTGCTTTTGCCGTACCAATATTCCCTCTCTAATGAATTTGAACATACATCACCTATTGTAGAAATGGTAATTATAGTGCTTATTGGAGCCTTTTTCTTTTAAAAAAATAGAAAGGATTCCATTATAATAGTCACATGATAGGTATTTAGGTATAATTAATTGACTGATTATTTTCCATTTTTTAAAAATTGCCAAATATAATGAAAAGGAATGTCCATTTTTCCAAGTTAACCAACTCAATTGAGGAGGGGAAATGATGCTGCGAAGGGTAATCGCCGTTACGGACGATGAGGCAAGTATCAAAAAGGCGATAAAAGAAGTACTAAGGTCGAAACATAAAGGCTTTGAATTTGCCCTGGATTTAACGAGAATAAAAGATAAGGATCGAAAAAAAGAGATTATGAAGCTGTTAACAAAATATTAAAAGATAAGAGGAAAGATGGTTTTCAAAAAAAGGGAACGAGCCATAAAAAATGGCTCGTTCTTATTAATTTGCTGGGACTTTTTCTTCGTTTTTTAGTAATGGGAGAAGCTGTCGAACAGCATAGGCAAAGCCATCTTCATCATTACTCTTCGTGATGATATCTGCTTTTTGCTGAACATGAGTTGGGGCATTTCCCATCGCAACGGAAGTCGTCGCCACTTCAAATTGGGCAAGGTCATTCCCGCCATCTCCAAAAGCAATAATTTCATCAAATATATGGCCCGTCATTGCTTGATAGCGTAATAAAGCCTTTCCTTTATGGGCTTCGTTAGAGGTGATTTCGACATTATTAGGGAAGGAGGACGCTACTGAAATTGAAAATTTGCCGGCTATTTGTGCTTTTACCGCTGTGATTTTTTCGAGTTGATCATGATGGACTAGTGCAATAAGTTTATAGATTTTTAGATTGTCTATTTCAAGAATTTCAGCATAATTAAATTCATTAAAAAGTGTATCAAGCTCCTGCCTTGTTTTACCATGTAATGGCGGCAATGTTGACGGAAAGCCGCCATGATTGGTGTAGACGAGGATTCCTACACCAAATTCCCTTAAAATGGAGAATAATTCAAGATATGTTTCAGGCGATAATGTCGCTTCAAACATCAGCTCTCTTGTATGGGAGTATAGAACAGAACCATTAACACAAAAAATTGGAATCTCCATATTTTGGATGGCTTTTAAATTAATCACATCTGCATAGGCGCGGCCAGTGTTCAAAATAAGACAATGTCCTTGTTCCTGCAGATCGTTTAAAGCTTTTAGATTTTCTTCCGAGATTTCATGGTCAGAGTTTAATAATGTTCCGTCTAAATCGATTGATAAACATTTCATCGTTCATAAGTCCTTTCTCATTTGATCTTAACGGAAAAGGCAAGCCGGTTTGTACTGGCTTGCCTTTATCTATGTGATCTATGAAAAACGCAGCAGTTATGCGCGTCTTCCGCCTCGGCCGCCCCGTTTTGATTCCGTGTTACGTTTAAGGCTAGATAAATTCTCTTCACTTGACTTCAAAAATTTAGACATTTTATCTTCAAAACTTTCCTTCGGTTTGAAATTGCCTTTTGAACGAAAGTCTTTCGAACGGTTGTCTGTTCTTCCTTGACGTGGTGGACGTGAATAGGAAGAGGTTTGTCCCTCAGGTTTATCAATTGCTTTTTTAATGGATAAGGCAGTTTTTCCGTCCTTCTCACTAATTACTTTTACTTCGACTACGTCACCTATTTTGAGATGATCATTCACATCCTTTACATAGCTGTCCGCAACCTCACTAATATGCACGAGACCTGTTGAGCCGCCTGGTAATTCTACGAATGCTCCAAAATTAGTGATACCTGTTACTTTACCTTGTACTTTACTGCCTACTTCGACTGACATTGAAATATAGTTCCCCCTCAATAATGTTAAAGACACCTTATTATAACAAATATTTATGAAAAAGAATATCCTCTTTATTTTTATAGCTAAATAGCCCACTTTTGTTTGCTGATATTTACGTGAAATAATTCACAAAAGCTATATAATAATCGATTTTCAAACAAAATTCCAATGAATTGCATCCCCGTTTCGAATTGTTGAATTGTTTTTGAACATTTAGTGACATATCTTCAAAATGGGTGTCCTTTCAAACTAATTGCTATTAAGATAGCTTTAAGATGTGATTTAAATCACACACACAAAAAATTTAAACATGGAAATGTCTTAAATAAGAGAAAGGGGTACTAGTATGAAATTAAAATCGGCTTTATTAATGCTTGTTTTAACCATTGCCACAGTGCTTACAGGATGTGAGCCATTAATGGTTCTTGACCCTAAAGGGCCTCAAGCGGAAAGGCAAGCCCATGATATCTTGTTATCGATTGGAATCATGTCATTTATTGTGGTTGTTGTTTTCGCTATTTTGATTTATGTGTTAATTAAGTATCGCGCTTCTAAGGCAAGCCCGGACTATGAACCGCCTCACATCGAGGGGAATAAATGGGTCGAATTGATCTGTGTCGGAATTCCAATCGTTATTGTTACGTACTTTTCGATTGTATCTGTACAAAGTAACTATATTGTTGAAGCTAAACCACTTGGATATCAGGATAAGGAACCTTTAGTTATATATGCTTCATCATCTGACTGGAAATGGCATTTTAGTTACCCGGAGGAAAATATTGAAACGGTTAACTATTTATATATTCCAACAGACCGTCCGATTGAATTTAAGCTATATTCATATGGACCGATTACAAGTTTCTGGATTCCGCAGCTTGGCGGACAAAAATATGCAATGTCTGATATGATCACGACATTGCACTTAGCTGCAGATGAACCCGGTGAAATGATGGGCCGAAACGCAAACTTCAGCGGTAAAGGATTCGCTGAAAATATGTTCAATGTTACGGCAATGTCCGAAGAGGATTTTGATAAATGGGTAAAAGACGTGAAGAAGACCGCAAACCCTCTAACGGAGAACAAGTTTAACGAGTTATTAAAACCGGGGCATCTCGGACAAATGACATTTACTGGTACGCATTTAGGCTTTAATCCTCCTCCTAATGAACATCACATGGGTTCGGACAAACAAGAGGAAGATCATGCTGGACATTCACCAATGGAAATGGATATGTCTGATCACTAAAATTATGAGTAAATATTGAACGGTAAATGAATAGTTAAAAAAATGAATTTCTTGGAAGGAGTTTATAAAAGGATGGAGTTCTTTGAACGATTTGCCATATCACATCCAAGTATTGCGATCTATGCATCAATGGTTGCAATTGGTCTTACAGTGATTGCCATTATTGCTGGCTTAACCTATTTTAAAAAATGGGGTTATTTATGGCAGGAATGGTTAACAACGGTTGACCATAAACGAATTGGGATTATGTATTTAATCTCTGCTTTGATTATGTTATTCAGAGGCGGAGTGGACGCAATTATGATGCGGGCCCAGCTTGCTGTCCCAGATAGTAAGCTGCTTGATGCACAGCATTATAATGAAGTTTTCTCAACACATGGTGTTGTTATGGTCATGTTTATGGCAATGCCATTCATCTTTGCCTTTATGAACTATGTTGTTCCATTACAAATTGGAGCACGGGATGTGGCATTTCCTAGATTAAATGCATTAAGCTTTTGGTTATTCTTCTTTGGCGCAATGCTATTTAATATCTCTTTTGTTGTCGGAGGATCACCTGATGCAGGCTGGACTTCTTATTTCCCGCTTGCAGGGAATGAATTCAGTAAATCAGTTGGAACGAACTATTATATGATCGCTATTCAAATATCCGGAATTGGATCGCTAATGACCGGTATTAATATGATTACAACGATTATGAAAATGAGAGCACCAGGCATGACCTTAATGAAGATGCCGATGTTTACCTGGTCTGTTTTAGTGACGAACCTAATTATCGTTACGGTTTTCCCTGTCATTACAGTGGCACTTGCAATGGGAAGCATGGACAGATTATTTGGAACCCATTTCTTCGCAACCACAAATGGTGGTATGGATATGCTCTGGGCCAACTTGTTCTGGGTATGGGGACATCCTGAAGTTTATATTCTCATTTTACCTGCGTTTGGCATATACAGTGAAATTATTTCAACATTCGCAGGAAGAAACCTTTATGGCTATAAATCCATGGTCGCTTCCATGGTTATTATTTCAGCTCTTTCCTGTATGGTTTGGGCACACCATTTCTTTACTATGGGTCAAGGGGCGGTAGCAAACAGCTTCTTTTCCATAACAACTATGATGATTGCTGTACCTACAGGAGTTAAGATTTTTAACTGGTTATTCACATTATGGAAAGGGAAAATTCGCTTTACCGTTCCAATGCTATATTCGCTCGGATTTATTCCGTTATTTGTCATTGGCGGGGTAACAGGGGTAATGTTAGCAATGTCAGCAGCTGACTACCAGTATCATAATACAATGTTCTTAGTCGCTCACTTCCATAATACGATTATTCCTGGTGTTGTATTTGCAATGCTTGCCGGTCTAACGTATTATTGGCCAAAAATGTTTGGCTTTATGTTAAATGAAAGAATTGGAAAATGGGCATTCTCGCTTCTTTCCATTGGCTTTTGCTTAGCTTTCTTCCCAATGTACATTACAGGCTTAGATGGACAGGCGCGACGTATGTACACCTATTCTGAGGCAACTGGCTATGGGCCATTAAATATGCTATCGTTCGTTGGCGCTGGGGTTATGGCAATCAGCTTTGCTCTAATCGTCTACAACGTTTATTACAGTGTTCGTTATTCGCCAAGAAATATTGGCGCGGATCCTTGGGATGCCCGGTCACTTGAATGGGCAACACATACTCCGGTACCGGAATATAACTTTGCCATTGAACCACAAGTTGCTTCAAGTCAAGCGTTTTGGGATGCAAAGAAAAAAGACCACGAGTTGTTCCCTGGTAAATTGGAAAAAATCCATATGCCGAATAACAGTGGAGTTCCATTTATAATGAGTGCGATATTCTTTGTATTTGGATTCTCGATGATCTTCTCACTATGGATTCCAGCGATTATTTCACTGATTGCCATCTTTGCATGTATGGCACACCGTTCATTTGAAAAAGATCATGGGCGATATATATCTGTTAAAGAAATAGAAGAAACTGAAACAAAATTGCGAGGTGTTAACTAATGAAAATCGATCACTCGCTGCCATTAGAATATAGTACAAAAGAAAATGATATGAAAATTTTTGGTTTTTGGGTTTTTATTGCAGCCGAAATTATGCTTTTTGCAACACTGTTTACATCTTACTTTACGTTAGAGCATAGAACCGGAAGCGGGCCAAGCGGCGCTGAAATTTTTGAAATTACGCCTGTCTTAATTGAAACTCTTGTATTATTAACAAGCAGTTTCACGATTGGACTTGGTGTTCATGCCATGCGCATCGGGAACAAAAAAGCAATGATGACCTTTTTTGCAGTTACATTGTTATTAGGTTTAGGTTTCTTAAGTGTTGAAATTTACGAGTTTATGCATTATGCCCATATCGGAGCTGGGTTACAAGTTAGTGCCTTTACAGCCATGCTCCTAACAACATTAGGAACACATGGGCTGCACGTTACCTTTGGATTATTCTGGGGAACAGCCATCCTAATTCAGTTGAAGAAACGAGGCTTAACTCCGGAAACAGCGAATAAATCCTTTATCTTCTCATTATATTGGCACTTCTTAGATGTCGTCTGGATCTTTATTTTCAGCTTCATCTATTTGAAAGGAATGATGTAAGATGAGCGAATTATTTCCGCGTAAACAAATAATGGGTTTTGTTTTTTCCTTAGTTTTAACAGCAGCTGCCCTTGCAGTATATTTCCTTCACTTGTCATTTGCACAAGGAATGATTGTTCTGATTGTTACTGCTTTTGTGCAAGCACTTCTTCAGCTTGTTGTGTTTATGCATGCAGGTGAAACGGAAGATAAATGGGTGATTTACGGTAAAGTAGGTTTTATGATTGCCATTGCCTTAATTACCGTGTTTGGTACATTACTCCTTTTCCTTTGGGATATGTAAAAAAACGAAGAAAGAGAGCGCTGATGCTCTCTTTCTTCATTTTATATAAGTATTAAAATTATCATTTAACTAAATACATTCCATTCTTATTTCTAATCGGCGTAATTTCAATTCCCTTATCCGTATTTTCAACCATCTCCTCAGTCGCAATAAAAAACATACCCATAAGAAAGAACATAACCGCTCCAACAATGGTTCCGACACCAATACCGATAACTGGAATGAATCCGCTTACAACACCGTATAAAAAGATCATTATACCTGTCATTAATGTAATACCGCCAGCCCATTTTGTTGCGTTTAAAATTTTCATACGTGAATTCAACATAACGATCTCCTCCAAATCCCCTTATACTACTATTATTCATGTTGTTCACAAAATTGTCAAAACTTTGTTCACAAATTTGTCAAAGTTATTTTTAAAAAGCGGTTGAAAAGGTTTACGAAGTGGATATTATTATTAATCGTTCTGACTAAAAGAAAAGTAAGAGCTTATTTCCTTGATTTCTAACAAAAATAATTTTAATCTAATACTAGTATCATACTAACAATGAATTAGGGGAGACAGAACATGAAAGAAGTAAAAACTGAGCAAGAATACCGTGAGCAAATCAAAAAAGATGAACTAACTGTGGGTATTTTTACCACAACATGGTGTCCGGATTGCAAACGGTTGGCGATGTTCATTGATGAAGTGATCGAAGAGAATCATGACAAACAATGGATCAAAATTGACCGCGATGAATTTCCAGAAATCTCTGAGGAGCAAAATGTAATGGGGATTCCTTCATTATTAGTATTCAAAAATGGTGAAAAATTAGCTCATTTACATAGTGCCAACGCTAAAACACAGGACCAAGTCAGGGAATTCTTGAATAGTCTTTAATTAGTACTATTCAGGGGAACCCAAAGCAAAAAAGTGTTTATGGTCATGAACAAAGCAATCGGATTTCCGATTGCTTTGTTTGTTCTACATTCAATGGTTGGATTAATAGATCTTATCACCATTGAAGATTGAATTCTTTACAACAACATAATCTACATTACGGATGGCTTCTAACTTGTTTCCTCCTGAATAGGAAATCGATGATTGAAGATCTTGTTCCATTTCGATTAATGTATCTTTTAAAGATCCCCGATACTCGACATACATTTTCTTACCTTCAACGTTTTTCTTTTCGCCTTTTTGGAATTCCGATGCGGAACCAAAATATTCTTTATAAAGCTTGCCATCTCTTTCAACGGTTTCGCCCGGAGATTCTTCATGGCCGGCAAATAGGGAACCGATCATGACCATTCTTGCCCCGAATCTGACGGATTTGGCGATATCACCATGTGTACGAATACCACCATCGGCAATAACCGGCTTACTAGCTGCCTTCGCACACCAACGCAATGCCGCCAATTGCCATCCACCAGTTCCAAATCCAGTCTTAATCTTTGTAATACAAACCTTTCCTGGTCCAATTCCTACTTTGGTAGCATCTGCACCCGCGTGTTCTAACTCTCTTACTGCTTCTGGAGTTCCTACATTACCTGCAATCACAAAGCTTTCCGGTAAATGTTTCTTAATATGCTTAATCATCTCGATAACGGCATTGGAATGACCATGAGCGATATCGATTGTAATGTATTCCGGGATAAGCTGTTCCTCTGCAAGTTGTTGGATAAATTGATATTCTTCTTCTTTGACACCTACACTAATTGAGGCGTACAAACCTCGTGTTTTCATATCTTTAATAAAATCAGTCCGCTTCTCTGGTTCAAAACGATGCATGACATAAAAGTACCCATTTTCAGCTAAGGTTATTGACAGCTTTTCATCGATAATTGTTTGCATATTGGCAGGTACCACAGGCAACTTGAAAGTACGCCCGCCTAATGTGACAGATGTATCACACTCAGAACGGCTATTTACGATACATTTTGCCGGAACCAATTGAATATCTTCGTAATCAAATACATTTTCCATGAGTTGCACCCCTAAACACGAATATTAAAGTTAAATAGAATAATTATTGTTCGTACATTTGCTAATTTACATCATTTTTATTAGTATGTCAAAGGTTTATATAGTTATTTAGCAATATTTACTGTTTTTTATTAAAAAACCCATTGAATTTATGAATCAGCATGCAGCGTTACATCACTTCATAGGATAGAGTAACAGAAACGGGGTGATTGCTTGAGGCGTTGGTTAAAAGCGATTATTTTGATCTATCTTTCCCTAATGTTTTTTGGAGGCTTTTTAGCGGTAGGATTGTTATGGACGGGAGCTCTTGAAAAATCACTGCCATTTATTTCTCAAATTAAAAACTTCCTTTATTATTTCTTTGCTGGAGCAATCGGCGGTTCATTGCGGCACCTTTATATGTTTTGTTCTCATTACATGGAAGGTGAATTACAGGATTATCGAAAGTGGATTATGTATATTTTTTATCCGATTTTTGCAACAGGAACTTCTGTAGTCGCCGTCACATTAATCCAAAGCGGACTATTTTTAATTGAATTCTCTGATTACGAAGACACTCCTTATGCACCAATCAGCATTGCGTTTTTTGTTGGATTTGGATTCAATAGGTTTCTTCATTTACTAAATACTGTCTCAAAAAATTTATTCCAGGCAAATAAACAGAATAGTTCCCGGTTAAACAAATAACCATTCCATTTCAATAGATAACATAAAAAGGGTTGATTTTATCAATACTAAATTGGAGGTCAACTGCAGAAATTGATTTAGAGGGAGAAGTGGTTATGGATCAAAGGTATAACACGGATAATGATGCATCAGTAGAATTAATAAAAGCACTTAAAAAAAGTAAACCCAGAAGTAACATAAAAATGAGTGAAGCAGAAAGAAGAATGAAAAATCAAGGTGAGGGAAAATGAGGAAAAAACGCAACAACTTGAATAATTTGGAGGTAAAGTCATGACCGATAAAAATCCAATTGAATATACAGGACAGGTATTGGATCAGAGGAATACCCTGACCGGACCTAATGATGCGGGTAAGGGGTCTTACCCGGAACGGCCTAAACATGTGCCGATTCATCAGGGGAAAAGTAAAAAAGTGCGTTAAAAGGGGGGATTTTATCTCCTCTTTCTTTATGACCGGCTACCTGAGACACTATAGGCATTTAAGTTTAATTCTTATATTCCAATTGGTATGATGGGAGTGTATCTATTTATGGAAGGACAAATTGCTTATGACAAATTTTCATATACCTGTATCTGTATTAAATTTAGCACCAATTCGCGATGGACAGGGTCCGAAACAAGCGATTGATGCCATGGTGGATCTGGCGCAAGCGGTTGAAAAAATGGGCTATCAGCGATATTGGATTGCGGAGCATCATAATACGCCAACACTCGTTAGTTCTGCTACGTCAATTTTAATCAAACATACATTAGAACATACTGATCATATCCGTGTGGGATCAGGCGGGGTCATGCTGCCTAACCATTCGCCATTAGTGGTGGCCGAGCAATTCGGGACGATGGCTACTATTTATCCGAATCGTGTAGATCTTGGTCTTGGCCGTGCACCGGGAACTGATATGATGACCGCTAGCGCCTTAAGACGTTCGAAAAATGATTCGGTATATACATTTCCAGAAGATGTAAACGCGTTAATTACCTATTTTGGTACCGAAGAAATGCAAAGTTATGTAAGGGCCTATCCTGGGGTAGGCACGAATATTCCAATCTATATCCTTGGTTCATCCACGGATTCTGCTTATTTAGCGGCAAGTTTAGGCTTACCGTATGTATTTGCATCCCATTTTGCGCCAAGATATATGGAAGAAGCGATTAGAATCTATCGCGAACGATTCCAGCCATCTGAGTATTTAGACAAGCCCTATATGATCGTTTGCTTAAATGTCATCGCAGCGGAGACGGATGAAGAGGCGAAAAGGCAATCGACAACGATGCAGCAATTTTTCCTGAATGTTGTTCGCGGGTCCAGAAATCCGTTGCAACCACCAGTAGAGAACATGGATGAGATTTGGAACTCAGCGGAAAAGGAAATGGCTTCGTCTATGTCTAGTGTGACCCTGATGGGCAGCAAAGAAACCGTCAAACAACAATTTATACGTTTTCAAGAAACATATAACGTCGATGAGCTCATGGCCGTATCTTATATCTATGATCCTGATAAACAAATACGTTCGTATGAAATATTAAAGGAAGTTGTGGACGGAAAATAAGAGCATCCAATCATAAAAGGCATGTACCATACAAGAGGTACATGCCTTTGATTTAATTATATTTCGGATGGTGGGGCTGCCTGCCTATTTTCTAATTGATGTAGCCTTTTGACAATTCTCCGTTTGCGGTATAACATCATGCCGGCTTCGGCAACATCTCCCAGAGAGGATCGATTGATAAAGGCGCCAAAAATCATTCCTGCAATCGGGATCATTTGAAAAAGCTTCTTCCAGCCAAAATTGTCCCGATAAGTTGTTACCACTTCACGCCAGCCCTGCAATTGGGAAACCATATGGTTGTTCTGTCTCTCTAGATCGAAGGTGGAAAGATCTTCTAAAATAGCCTTTTTTCCAACAATGTCTGAGGAGGAAAACTGCAGACATTTTACAATAAAAATTCTTTCTGACTTATCCTTAGGATCATATCCATAACTTAGCGCAATTTCTTGTAGGACTTTGAGTGATAATCCTAAAAGGAGAGGAATGTCAATGGCTAAGGTAAACAAGCCGCCAACGCCTGTTGTGGCCCCTTGAATGGTTGCCATATTTGTTCTAGAGTTTCTTATTTCATTTGCAACCACATCCATCTTGCTGATGGGCAGCTGCTCCAGCTGTTGGATGCTAAGGGTATCCCGTTCCAATGAAGTATCTTTGGAGGAAAACTTTTTTAGAATACTTTTTTCACTGATTAAATATTGCCCGCCGGATTGAATGAAGCTGCCTAGTTCATCAATCATTAATCCAATTTTCTCTTGAATAAATTTGGGCGTCAGTTTATCAAGCAGCACGAATGGAAGTCGTCCAATTTTCTCCCAAAACCACAAACCTTTCTGGTCCTTTTCCCATTTTTCTATTTTTTTCAATTCACCTTTTAAAAAATCCGGTGATTCCACATTGATCAACACGTATCAACTCCGTATTCGTCATTTAAGAATATCTTTGTATGTATATACGGACAAGTATGGAACTAGTTTCAACTTTCTTGATTGAATTATTCCAATCCCAAAATATCACACTACATCCACTTTCTGATGATGTGAACTCAACCTATTTAACTAGAAAACAGGAAAATTAAAATGAAAAACGGAAGCAATTCTTTTCACAAGAATGCCTCCGTTTTTTTAATTTGTTGAAGTTTGATTTAATTAACTGTTACTGTTTTGGAATTGAACCATAAATTCACTGAATGCTTTACACGCCTCACTAGGAACAGCGTTGTAAGCTGATACTCGGCACCCACCGATGGAACGGTGCCCGTTTACTCCCACAAAGCCTTCTTGTTTAGCTTGGTCTAAAAATTTCTTTTCCAAGTCCTTTGATTTTAAATTAAAAGTAATGTTCATAAGTGACCGACTGTCAGGCTCAGCATGCCCTGCGTAAAATCCATTACTAGCGTCAATAGCGTCATAAATCAATTTTGCTTTCTTATCATTCTGCTCCGAGATGGCATCTAGTCCACCTAATCCGCTTGCCCAATTCAGCACCTCTCCCAGCATGTAAATACCAAAGGTTGGCGGTGTGTTATACAAGGAGTTGTTCTTGGCATGTATGCCGTACTTTAACATTGTTGGGATATTGGTATTTGCCTGTTCAAGAAAATCCTTGCGAATAATGACAACAGTGACACCTGATGGGCCAAGATTTTTCTGGGCTCCGGCATAAATAAGCGCAAACTTGTTGACATCAAACGGCTTCGAAAGAATATCGCTTGACATATCTGCAATTAATGGAACATCCCCGGTATCTGGATAGTTTTTCCACTGTGTTCCATAGATGGTATTGTTGGAAGTAAGATGTAAATAAGCATCTTGATGATTATACTGTAATTCATCAACCTTTGGTATGCTGTGGTAACCGTCATCTTTTGTGGAAGCTGCATGATAAACATCGCCAAAGAGTTTTGCTTCAATAAAAGCCTTTTCAGACCATGACCCGGTCATCACATACCCAGCTTTTTTCCCCGACTGTAAAAAATTCATAGGGATCATGGAAAACTGAAGGCTAGCTCCACCTTGGAGAAAAAGAATTTCATAATGATCCGGAATACATAAGAGCTTCTTTAAACTGTGAATTGCCTGATTATGTATTTCCTCATATGCATTGCTCCGGTGGCTGAGCTCCATAATTGACATCCCGGTTCCGCGAAAATCAATAAGTTCAGCTTGTGCTTTTTCTAAAACTGAAATAGGCAAAGCAGATGGACCAGCATTAAAATTATAGGTACGATGAGTTTGCAGTTTCATTTTTGATCACTCCAATTTATTTTTACTTGAATATATCATATTTTTTTAATATTTGGTAAATTAAAGCGGTTACATAAAAAAATATTTGTTTGGGGGCTTTTATTTATTATTAACGATTTACATAAGACTTATAGGAATTTTAACATCTTAGTAGAAATATATATATAATGCTATTTTGAGTGAGTGTAATTATTACTATTAATTAAGTAAGAGGCGGTGAGACGAATGAAGGATATTAAATGGGGGAGTCCGCTGAGTTTGGCATGTTTAGGTGTGTTTCTTGGGGGATTGGGCATATTCTTTCATGCGATTTGGTCAAATTTCTTATAACCTATGTTTGATAATGTTAAAAGGTACCACTGATTAAGTTGGTACCTCTTTAATTAGGAGATTATTTACGTTCAATCACCTTTTTTCCCCGGTAAAATACTTTTTTAATCTGCTCCATCTCCGTTATCTCTAATCCGGGTATTCCCTCAGCAACTAAGAAATTGGCCTCTAGTCCTGGTTCTAACCGCCCGAACAAATGGCTTTTTCCAAGAATACCAGACGGATTTGCAGTTAACATTGCTAAAATCTCATTTTCATTGAAGCCATGGGTTTTTAATAATAGCATAGCCGGATGGGCAATTAGCATTAGAACGTCTGGCCCCTGAAGTGAAAGGTCTTGAAAAGGCAGCCAGGAGACACACTGGTATGGCGGAAGATAGGAATCCGTTGAGATTGATACGGGAATAAACTTTTCTGCTAATCTCAAAATGTTTTCAGGAGAATTTGGCGGCAGGTGAGTTCCTCCCATAGGTGTGGCCACAATTTTGACCCCTTGTTTAGCCGTTACGTTGATTTGCTCAGCAGATATTCCATGGGCATGATGCAAAACGTCAATACCAGCCTTCAAGGCCAAATCAATTGCTTGTTCGCCGGCGACATGACAGCCAATTTGTTTTCCTAATTGGTGATAAATATCGACAATTTGCTTTAATTCATCTAATGAATAAATAATTTCCCCTGCACGCGGGACTTCTGTTACTGAGAAATTAGCGGGTGTGGCGTTAATAAAGATATTTTCACCAGGATAATCACTTGCTGCGGCGATTTTTGCGACGATGGATGCCGCACATAAATCCTTTTGATTAACAGCTTTTGACTGTGTTACCGAAGTAAAATGAGCTAATGTTTCGAAACCAATGGAGATGCTAGTCGTGGCAAATGATATGTCCAATGGCATTTGTTTCACTGCATTTCGATAATCTTCTATTGTAAAATCACACAACGGATGGCCGCAGATTTGTTCGCCAAGAGCTGTGATTCCGCAAGATAAGGCATGGAAAAGGATGGATTTTCCGACCCACAAATGCGTCTCGGGTGTCACCGGGTAAAGTGAACTAGGGGCAAATTCTAACAAATGGGTGTGACAATCGACGAGTGAAGGGGTGATGATGTATTCAGAGCAATCCATCACATCAGCCTTCGGAAATTCATCCATCAAACTCTCCCAGTGGCCGACTGCGGCAATTTTTCCATTTTCAACTACCATTGCCCCATTTTCAATCGTGCCAAGGTCACTTACCGTTACAAGTTTCTTTCCGCGAATCATGTATGTCATCATTGATCACACCAGAAATGGAGTGAGGAAGTATCCGAGCACACATGCGGTGATAAAACGAATAACCATGCCAATCACCGCGGCTACTAAAACTTCTCGTTCATTTAATCCGGAAGACTCAGCCCAAGTAACGGGAACCTGACCAAAGATTACCGATAATGGTAAGCCGGAATTCGCTAATACAAATGAGCCGACAATTAACCGTGGATCAATCGTGCTGGCAACGTCAGCGAGTTGTGCCACAGCCAGTGTGGGGGCAGCAAGAATGGAGATAATTCCTGTCATAGGTTCAATACTTAAATAGGTGAGTACAGTCGACAAACTTGACTCGATTACACTCCAAACACCCATGAATTTTAAGGCTCCGATAAAGAAGAACACGGCGGCGACTGCCGGGATGATAATGAGGAATAGAAGCTCAGCCCCTTCTTTTGCAGAAGAAAAGATTGTTTGCAAGAATCTCGTATTTGGCGTAAAGCGGGGCAATTCATCTAGGTCAACTTTTTTCGTATCACGATAGATAGTTTTTGATAAAATATACGGGACGACGATAATTGGAACAAAGATTGATAGAATCACAAGCGGGAAAGCGGTTATATTGAAAGCTGTCAGCGCGATAAGACCTAAAACAAAGGTGGCAAACGATTGCGGGGATTGAATCATTGTCGCAACTGCCATTTTTTGTTCAGCTTTCGTTGCATTCGCTTTGACCAGAATCGGACCAGAAATTTTTCCAGCAGCGTTAATATCCCCAAGGATATTATAGACACTTGGTATAATCACCGAAGGATTAATCTTAAACCATTTCATTATCGGTACAAATATTCGAATGAGCCCATCTGTAAATCCTAATCTCTCCAAAAGACGGCCAACGATAACGCTTACAATAATCGCTATTCCCACTTCACTTGTTAGAAAAATATCAACAACGATTGGCTTCACTTCTTTAATGATTGTATCAAATAACCTTGCTAGTGAATTTGGTGCGAATAATAGAAGAAATAATGAACCAAAAACCAAGAAAACCCCAATTATTTCAAAAAGCAGCCATTTGGTTCGTGTTGTTTTTGGAATGGGGCTTGGTCCTTCTCCATAAAAAAACCTCCCAGACAATTTTAAATAGATTATGTGTAAAAAAGAATTGTGTGTTTGTCTAGGTAATTAAAACATTATTATTTCACTACATTTGTTTTGCTTCACTCTTTGCTTTCACAGAAGTAATAAAAAACTCCTTAAATACATCGCTGGCAGTCGTTAAAACTTGTTTTTTGTTGATGAGGTAAAAATATCGTTTTAGCGGGATTCCATTAATTCTAGTTTGTTTCAGCAGTCCTAAGTTTAGCTCTTTCTGAATCGTTGTTTTTGAAATTATGGCTACTCCCAAACCGGATTCTACTGCAGATTTAATTGATTCTGTATTTTCAAGTTCCATAACAATATGTAACTGTTCTAAATGCAGCTGATGTTCTAATAAATTTGATTCCAAGACCTGCCTTGTCCCTGACCCTTGTTCTCTGGCGATAATTGGCAGGGAAAACAGTAACTCCGGCTCAATTGTTTCATCTGTAAGATAGGGATGGGGGTGCCGAGCGGACGATATGATGACAAGTTCATCCTCTAAAAATGGCAGACTATCCAGTTCTTTGCGTGGTATAGCGGCCTCAATGAATCCTAAATCAATTTTTCCATCCAGCAGTTTTTCAATAATCTGATTGGAATTATCTACTTTCAGACTTAAATGGACATTAGGATATTGCTTAATAAAATCTCCAAGAAAGTAAGGCAGTAAATATTCACCAATGGTTAAACTGGCACCTAGGCGAAGGTCGCCGTGGATGCTGTCAGATAGAAGGGAAATATCCTTTTCCACTTGAGAAACAAGGTTGATTATTTGTTCTGCAAAAATGAACAGGATGTTTCCAGCATGCGTGAGCTCCATTTTTTTTGTGGAGCGGTCAAATAATGTCGTATTTAAATATTCCTCTAAATGTTTGATATGTAAACTGACTGAGGGTTGTGAGAGGTGAAGAACTTTCGCTGTCTCAGAAAAGTTTTTTTTTGTAGCGGCTGTATAAAAAACCTTAAGGTGTTCAAGATTCATTTATATCTCACCTATCTTTATAAATTTATTCCCTATTATAAAGGAAACTAATGACAAGCGCGACATAAATTAGTAACATAAGATTATAAAAATTAATAATTGGAAAATTAAGGAGGTAAATAATAGTGAATTTGAATCCAAAAAATCCGCTGCCACTTCACATTCAATTAAGAAATAAGCTCGAGAAATTAATTAAGGAGGGTTATTACCAAGAGAAAATACCAAGTGAAAGGGAGCTTATGGAGTCCTATAAAGTGAGCAGGAGTACAGTGAGAGAAGCCGTTTCCCATTTAGTAAGAGATGGTATTTTAGAGAAAGTTCACGGAAAAGGGACGTTTATTTCTCTTAAACCAATTCAGGATTGGCTCGGAAGCCTCAGTAGTACAACGGAGATTATTAAACGGATGGGCATGAAACCTGATGCTAAGCTTGTAGAGCATGGCATTGTGACTACAACTAATGAAATAAAAGAAGTAACGGGTTTTCAAGAAGCTTACTATATTAAAAGAATCAGATATGCGAATAATGTCCCCCTTGCCATTGAGGTTCAATACTATCCAATTAAAATTGGTAAAGAATTAGCAGAGCTAGATATTGAAAAAGGCACTTTATTCGATTTGCTTGAGGAGAACTTACAAATTAAATTTTCTGAAGCTGAACAGATCATTACGAGCGGTCAACTTTCCAAAGAAGATGCTAAGCTTTTAGGGATACCCGATCCTTTCAATGTACTTGTTACGGAGCGAATGCTGATGGACATAGAGGGTGATTTAATTGAATATTACATTGCCTATTTTCGCTCTGATATGTACTCATTTCGAATCAAACTTTCAAAAAAGTATAATTAACACAGGCTCCAGCGACAAGCGGAAAGAGAAGAATTAATAATATTAATAGGTGGTATTTAAATACTAAATATTATTTATAGTTAGAATATATTGAAAACTCGGTATATGTGTGATTAAATTTAATTAAGGTTGCTTTGTTATCCAAACTGGTACGGATGACCCGACGTCCGGATATTGATGTTTAGTGTAAACGCTGTCATCCATCAATGATAACTTTTAACCATAATAAAATGAAAGGTCGTGTGGGTTATGATGATCGGTGTACCAAAAGAAATTAAGAATAACGAAAATCGGATTTCAATGGTCCCTGCAAGTGTAGCCTCTTATGTAAGAGCAGGTCATCGTGTCTTAGTTGAAAAAGACGCTGGCCTGGGAAGTGGAATTTCGAATGAAGAATTCGAAAAAGCAGGTGCAACAATTGTCCCGACTGCAAGGGATGCTTGGGCTGCAGACATGGTAGTAAAAGTGAAAGAACCTCAAGTCGAGGAGTTTCAATACCTGCGTAAGGACTTAATCCTATTTACGTATCTCCATTTGGCTGCTGAGCCTGAACTGTTTAAAGCATTAGTAGAAAACCAGGTGACAGCTGTGGCCTATGAAACTATACAGCTAGAAAATCGTTCACTGCCGCTGTTAACGCCAATGAGTGAAGTAGCCGGCAGAATGTCGGTTCAGCTGGGAGCACAATTTTTAGAAAGAATTCATGGAGGAAAAGGGGTTTTATTAGGCGGTGTACCCGGCGTAAAACCTGGAAAAGTTGTCATCATTGGCGGTGGAGTTGTCGGAACAAATGCAGCGAAAATGGCAGTCGGACTTGGAGCGGATGTGACGATCATTGATATAAACGCCGAGCGTCTCCGGCAATTAGATGACCTATTTGGCGGGAGAGTAAAGACAGTGATGTCTAATCCATTCAATATTGCGGAAGAGGTTAGGCAGGCAGACTTGCTGATTGGTGCGGTTTTAATTCCTGGTGCAAAGGCTCCGCAGCTAGTCAGTGAAGAAATGGTAAAACAAATGGAAGAAAGATCTGTCATTATCGATGTTGCTGTTGATCAAGGCGGTTCAATCGAAACCATAGACCATATTACATCTCATGATTCCCCCACATATATCAAACATGGAGTATTACATTACGCTGTACCAAACATTCCTGGAGCCGTTTCTAAAACATCAACGTATGCCCTGTCAAATGTAACTGCCCCATATGGTTTGCTGCTGGCAAACAAAGGGATTCAACAATCTGCACAGCTAAACCCGGCATTAGCAAAAGGCTTTAACACTTTTAAGGGCAAAGTTACTCATCCAGCTGTAGCTGCAACATATAATATTCCTTTTACACCATTAAGTGAAATTCTACAAAAAGTACCATCTACAATTTAATAAATAGGAGGGATCTTCATAATGACGAAACTAGAAGTTCAAGAGCAGGAAATACTTGAAACTCAGGACCAAAATCATTTATGGCATGCAATGAGCCGTCATGTAGAAGGGGGTAAACCAACCATTGCTGAGTCTGGTGATGGCGCGTGGTTTACTGATGTGAATGGCAATCGTTACTTGGACGGTGTGTCCGGCTTATGGTGTTTAAATTTAGGGCATGGGAGAAAGGAAATCGTTGATGCAGCAGCGGAACAAATGATGAAGCTTTCCTATTTCCCACTAACACTCAGTCATATTCCGGCGATCCAATTATCAGCTAAAATCAGTGAACTTTTAGGAGATTCATATAAAACATTCTTTTCTAATAGCGGCTCAGAGGCCAATGAAACGGCGTTTAAGATTGCCAGGCAATATCATATTCAGAATGGCAACCCAGGAAAATTTAAAGTTATTTCTCGGTACCGTGCCTACCATGGTTCGACGCTTGGTGCATTAAGTGCAACGGCACAGGCAAATCGCAGAGTAAAATACGATCCAGCTGTTCCGGGATTTCTTCATGTCCCACCACCATATAGTTATCGCTGCCCGTTCGGTGAAGAGGTCACGGATTGCGATAAAGTGGCTGCAGATATGATTGATCAGGTAATTAATTGGGAAGGGTCTGAAACGGTTGCCGCTGTTATCATGGAACCATTTATTTCGGGCGGCGGGGTGATAATTCCATCAGAGAAATATTTACAGCGTGTAGCTGAGATTTGTAAAAAACACGATGTCCTGCTCATTATGGATGAAGTCGTGTCAGGGTTTGGTAGAACTGGAAAAATGTTCGGCTTCATGCATTCCGAAGGCGTCCAGCCTGATATTGTGACAATGGCAAAGGGGCTGACAAGCGGATATTTACCACTTGGAGCAACGGCGGTTAAATCTCATATTTTTGAAACCTTTAAAGAAAAGGGGGCTGACAAACACCTTCGTCATGTGTCTACTTATGGCGGGCACCCGGCAAGCTGCGCTGTTGCACTTAAAAATATTGAAATTATTGAGGAAGAAAATATCGTAAGCAGAGTTGCCTTATTGGGTGAATCCATTTTAGGCAGATTAAAAGATTTAATTGAACATGAAAATGTTGGGGAAGTTCGCCATAAAGGCTTTCTATATGGAATTGAATTAGTCAAAGATAAAGAGTCCAAGGAACCAGCTGCAGATGAAATGTTGGCTAAAATAATTGGCTTATGTAAAGAGAAAGGCTTAATTATTGGCAGAAATGGTGATACCGTACCAGGTTTTAATAACGTGCTGATTGTTGCCCCTCCACTTTCTTCAACGGAAGAGGACCTGAACTTCCTGGTAGAAACCGTAAAATATGCTTTCGATCAACTAAATTAATCCTAGAAAGGTTGTGCTAATGATGGCAAAAGTAGAAAAGGAATTACAACAAATCAAAACGAAAAAAGTGAAAATGACACCAAGTGAGGCAATTGTAGAGACACTTGTTGCAGAGGGAGTAAAACATATTTCAGGTATTTTGGGCTCTGCTTTTATGGATATGCTTGATCTATTACCTGCTGCTGGAATCCGCTTTATTGGGGTGCGTCATGAACAAAGTGCGGCACATATGGCAGATGCCTATACAAGAGTGAGCGGGGTAGCGGGCGTAGTCATTGGCCAAAATGGACCAGGAATCACTAACATGGTGACTTCTGTAGCTGCTGCGAATCAAGCACACACTCCAATGGTTGTTATCTCACCATCTGCAGGAACACCAACAGTCGGTTGGGACGGATTCCAGGAATGTGACCAAGTATCGGTATTTAAAGCGATTACAAAAGAAACTGTTAGAGTAACCCATCCTGGCCGTGTAGCCGATTGTTTAAGAACAGCTTTCCGTATTGCATATGCCGAGCGGGGACCTGTATTATTCGATATCCCAAGGGACTATTTCTATGGTGAATTAGAAGATGCCATTTTAGAGCCGCATCAATACCGTGTTGATAATCGAGGATGTGGATCCTTAGAGTTTATTGATCAAGCTGTAGAATTACTGGCTAATGCAAAAAATCCTGTTATCATTTCAGGCCGCGGTGTTGTTGATTCTGACGGGATTGAAGCTGTAAAGGATATTGCAGAACACCTTACAGCACCTGTAGCTGTTTCATACATGCATAATGATGCATTCCCGGCGAATCATGCCTTAGCTGTTGGACCAATTGGCTATATGGGAGCAAAATCGGCGATGAATACGCTTAAGGATGCTGACGTTGTGTTAGCACTAGGAACTCGTTTATCCGTTTTTGGAACACTTCCATGCTATGACATCGATTATTTTCCGAAAAGTGCTAAGATTATTCAAGTTGATATCAATCCGCGTAATATTGCGCGTACACATCCTGTGGAAGTGGGGATTATTGGAGATGCCAAGGCAGCTGGTATTGAAATCGCTAAGCGTTTGAAAGAAAAGACTCCAAATTTGGCACCAAATCAAGAAAGACTTCTTAAAGCAGCAGAAGAAAAGGCGAAATGGGAAAAAGAGTTAGTCGATCTTGCAATGGTAGACGGTAGTCCAATTAATCCACGCCGTGCGCTGTTAGAGTTGACAAAGGTTTTACCGGAAAACGCCATTGTGACAACCGATATTGGGAACGTTTCATCAACAGCAAATGCCTATTTGAAATTTAACCATGGGCGCCAGCATATCGCGGCATTAACGTTTGGCAATACTGGATTTGCCTATCCATCTGCATTAGGTGCAAAACTTGCTAATCCAGATAGTCCTGTTGTGGCTATTGTTGGTGACGGTGCATGGGGGATGAGCTTGCACGAAGTGAGCACGGCTGTCGAGGAAAATATTCCTGTAGTTGCATGTGTGTTCAATAATAATGCATGGTGTGCAGAAAAGAAAAACCAAGTTGATTTTTATAATAACCGATTTGTTGGTGCAGATATTCAAAATCCGAATTTCGCAGAAGTGGCAAGATCAATGGGTGCGGTAGGGATTAATGTCGATAAACCTGAGGAGGTTGGACCTGCTATCCAAAGGGCAATTGAATCAAATAAGCCAACTGTAATTGATATTCAGGTGGATGGAACTCAATTAGCACCTCCATTTAGAAAAGATGCATTAAAAATGCCGACAAGACTTTTACCTAAATATGCTCACTTAGATCATAGAAACTGGTAAGACACTCGAAAAAAGGGGCGGCCTGTTTGGGATCGTCCCTCTTTTCTTTCTAAATATCCTCATATCGAACAATTGTCACTGTTTGATTTAAAAAATTACTGAAAGTTGGTGGATATTTTGGAGCATCAACCAGAAAAACTGAAAGCCGGTCTTAAACAAAGGCATTTAACAATGATATCTTTAAGTGGGGTTATTGGTGCCGGGTTGTTTGTGGGAAGCGGTATTATTATCAGTAAAACAGGTCCAGGAGCGATCTTGTCTTATGTTATTGCAGGCTTAATTGTTGTTCTTGTAATGCGGATGCTTGGTGAAATGGCAACCGTTAATCCGAATACAGGATCTTTTGCAGTGTATGCAGGAGATGGCATTGGACCATGGGCTGGTTACACGACGGGATGGTTATATTGGTTTTTCTGGGTTATTGTCATTGCACTTGAGGCAGTTGCAGGTGCAGCAATAATACATGAATGGCTTCCTTCAATTCCTGTCTGGATGATAAGCCTGGCTTTAATTGTCTTATTACAACTTACAAATATTTTTTCGGTTAAATCATTTGGGGAGTTTGAATATTGGTTTTCTATAATTAAAATAGGGAGTATTATCCTGTTTTTAATTTTGGGATTGGCGGTAATTCTTGGGTTCGTAACCCGGTATAAAACCACCTGGCGTTTCTAATCTTACAAATTTCGGCGGTTTCATACCTAACGGTGTTGGTTCAGTTATTGTTGGTATTGCGATTGTGTTTCATGCGTTCGTAGGAGTTGAAATACCTGCGATTGCAGCCGGCGAAACTTCAGATCCAGTTAGTTCTGTAAAAAAGGCGTTAAATAGTGTGGTATGGCGGATTCTAATTTTTTATATTGGTTCAATTGCAGTAGTAGTAACTCTTTTACCTTGGAATTCAGGAACACTGCTAAAAAGCCCGTTTGTTTCGGTACTTGAATTGATAGGAATCCCTTCAGCGGCTGTTTTCATGAATATTGTGGTCTTGACAGCGTTATTGTCTTGTCTGAATTCAGGACTCTATACAAGCTCTCGTATGCTATTTCTCTCTCAAAAAGGTGATGCCCCAAACATATTTTCCAAGTTAAGCAAGAACGGGGTTCCTGTTTTCGCAGTAATTGGAAGCACATTATTTGCTTTTATTAGCACGATTTTTAGTTACATTTCCCCAGATAAGATATTTTTCTTCTTAGTAAACTCTTCAGGCGGGGTTGGAATTCTTGTCTATTTGGCTATCGCGGTATCACACCTGCGCCTAAGAAATAGAATTGAAAAAGCCAATCCAGGAATTTTTAAAGTTAAAATGTGGTTTTTTCCATACTTAACATATGCAACAATCGCTGCTATGATTTCAGTGTTAATTTTAATGGCATTTATTGAATCACAGCGCCCACAGTTTATATTTACATCGCTGTTTACTATCATTGTTATTTCATCTTACTTCGTAAATCGGCGAAGAAAGGAAAGTTTTAAAAGTGAAATAGCGGTAAATACTCGAATTCTAAATACCGATAAACATGAGATCTAATTAACGTTACGATAACCAATTTGTAAATGGAGATTTATAAAAAAGTAAAAGGCTTTTATTTCAGGGAAAATAAAAGCTTTTTACTTTTTTATTCTAGCAGGAGGAACCGGAAACGATGAAAAATGTAATGAAAATAATATTTGGAAATAGTTTAATTGGCATTTCTTACGCTTGTTTAGTTGTCCCTCATGAAATCATAAATGGCGGTGTTACTAGTTTAGCATTAATAGTAAACGCTATTTCAGAGGCAGGGATTGCTAATCTTGCAAATGTAATAACATTACTTTTATTGTTGCTATGTTTAATTTTCCTTGGGAGAGAATATTTTTTTAAATCTATTTTAAGCAGTTTTTGTTACCTGTTCTTCTTTAATTTTTTTTTCTCATTGCATCTTAATATAGATTTACCCTTAACACCCTCCATCATTCTGGCATCTGCCTTAATAGCTCTAGGGTATTACTTATGTATATCTGCGAATGCAACTACTGTAGGGGTCGATGTGATTGCCATCATTTTACACCATAGAAATAAAAAAATTGATATTGCTATTGCAATAAGGAGCCTCAATTATTTGGTGTTATTATCTGGTTTCTGGATTTTTGGATGGACTTCCATTATGAAAGGAGTATTATTTACATTTATTTATTCATATTTATTAAAGAAACTATTGAATAGAAAGGAAGCCTTTGCGGTGGATAATGGCAGGGGAGTAACCAATTGAACAACAAACCGCTTGACCATTGTGATTCAAGCGGTTTTTATGTTATTTATGTTTATGAAGAAATGATACTAATGATCTCTTCTCGCTTTTTAACGAAATCTGGTTCTGCCCTGTACATGCGGCTTTTGCCTTCTTCAATTCTATAAGGCAAGTCGCTGTGCATTTCTTTTATGATGCGGCCTGGCCGGGAGGATAATACGATAATATGCGTTCCTAACAATAAGGCCTCTTCCACATCATGAGTAATAAAGAAAATTGTTTTATGCGTTTCTTTCCATATTTTCCGTATATTATCTTGCATTTGTTCCTTTGTCATTGCATCTAACGCACCAAAGGGTTCATCCATCAATACAATGCGGGGATCATTTGCTAATACTCGGGCAATAGAGGCTCGTTGCTTCATACCACCGGAAAGCTCATAAGATTTTGATTTTTTAAACTGAGAGAGACCAACCATATCTAGATAATGATCAACAATTTCACGCCGTTCTTTCGTTGGAACTTTCCTCATTTTTAGCCCGAATCCAACATTTTCTTCAATATTCAACCATGGATACAGCATTTGGTGCTGGAAAACAACACCACGATGCCGATCAGGTTTAGGTGAAATGGGTTTGTTATCTAGCAAAACTTCACCGGATGTAGCTTGATGAAAGCCCGCTAAAATCCGTAATAACGTTGTTTTTCCACAGCCTGAAGGACCTAATACACAGACGAAACTGCCTTCTTTAATTTGTAAATTAATATTTTGCAGTGCCGTCACTACTTGCTTATCTGTTTGATACGTCAATTCTACATCTTTTATTTGGATGACCATAGATTCGGATGCGGTTTCTGTAAGAGCATAACTATTTATAATAGGGTTCACCTCCTAATCTTTTTGAAGGAATTTTGGTTCAATGGCATCTTCATATGCCTTAAGGTCGGGTACAGAGTCAATCGCCTTTTGCGTTTTTAAAAACTCCGCCGTATCCTTTAGCGCTTTTGAAAATGCTCCTTTTTTATCGACTGTTCCTAAATACTCTTCTGAGGCCTGTTCTTTTGCATCCAACCAGATTAATTGATCCATGAAAAATGTCGCGTCCTCTTTTGAAACGTTTAATTCAGTTTTCATCGAATCAGCCGCTTCTTCTTTGGATGAACGATATAACTGGACGGATTCATCTAATATTTTTATATATTGTTTTAAAACATCCGGATGTTTCTCAATAAAGTCCTTCGTTGCAATCCCTACATCAGCGGTGAGAATTCCATCTTTCGCAAGGTCGCGGCTCGTTAAAATAATATTGCCGTCTGAAACCATCTCTCCTAATGTCGGGTACCAGACATATCCGCCATCAATTTGTCCTTGTTTCCATGCTGCTAACATGTCAGCCGGTTTCATGTCTAAAATGGTTACTTTATTTTGGTCTATTCCTTTTAATTTAAGTGCGGATAACAAACTGTAATGGGTTGTCGAACCGAAAGAGACAGCAATCTTTTTACCTACAACATCTTCAAGTGATTTGATGCCACTATCTTTCTTGGCAATTAATGCCTCGTTATCTCCAATTACATCGTGAAGCCAAATGACTTTGTATGGTAAATTTTGCGCTACCCCTGATGCAACTGAACTAGAACCGATCAAGCCAGCATCAATTTCACCTGCAGCCATGGCAGTATTCACGTCAACCGCCGCTTCAAACTGAACCAATTTGACCGTAACACCTTTGAATTTCTCTTCAAACATTTTGGTAGCTTTTGCTAGCAGCTCTGCATTGGGTATAACTTGATAACCAATTCGAAACTCTACAGTCCCATCAGCGGATTTGGATGTAGTTTTGTTACCGCAGGCACTAATCAATAGTAGTGAGAAAACGATCATCAAACACATGAACCATTTCATCTTGCCATTTCTCATCTCTTTACCCCCAATTTTTTAATCTTTGCCCTTCCAAGGAATCACTTTGTCTTCAATTTTACGAAGGATTCGATCAAGTAAAATCCCTGTCACACCCATTAAAATAATACCTACATACATGATGTCACTTCGTAAATATTTACTTGCATCAAGCACTAACCACCCGATTCCAGAGACAGCGGCTACCATTTCAGACGCAACTAACGTTGTATAGGCAAATCCAATTGCTGTTCGCATCCCGGTGAATATCTCCGGTAAACAGGATGGAAAAATGACATAGCGAAACGTTTGCCAGTTATTTGCACCTAATGAAGTGGCAGAATGGATTCGATCTTCTAAGACACCTTTTACGCCGGAAACTGCGGCGATATACATTGGAGCAAAGGCAGCAAGATATAATAATGCAACCTTTGATAGATCTCCGATTCCAAACCATAATATTAGTAGTGTATAGTATGACAGCGGTGGTAGGGGACGATAGAATTCTAGGATGGGATCTAATGCAGCTCTTACTTTTGATGAATAACCACTGATTAATCCTAAAGGAACTGCTGTAATTAATGCGAAGAAGAATGCCATAGATAGTCTGTATAGACTATCAAGTAGATGAAATAATAGACTATTTCCTTTGTAACCATTAACTAGTAAATCGGTAAAGGCAGCCCACGTTTTTGCCGGGGAAGGGATAAAGACTTCAGAAAAGATATTGAGTTTTGTAACGATATACCAAAGTAAAAATATAATGACAACCGAACTCCACATAATGCCTGTTTCGCCAGAGATTTTCCACTTTCTCTTTTTACGTTCGATTTCCGGTACCTCCTTACTATGTTCTAAAGATGCAAGGGTTTCATACAGTGGAAAGGCATCTTGTTCAACTTTTTTATTCACGTTTCCATTCATAAATGGACATCACTCTCCCTTTTGATTTGTTTCTTTTAAGCCATACTTCAACCTTTTAACCTTTGAAACTGCTTTCATAGTTGGCAAGGAAAAGCATTCGGATATAAATCGAATTATATTGTATAGAAAAGTGGCCGTCAACGAAATTTGAAAATTCCAACTATTCGAAATGCACATACGAGGTATAAGAAAATTTTATAAGTTTCATGAGGATTGATAAAACATAGAAGAGGCAGGAGATGATTACTTTTAAAATTTTTAAAAAATTGTTAACAAACTTCGAAGATCTACTGTATAATGGGTTTCAGCAATTTAATAGAAGGGATTTAACCAGATGAACTCGTTTATTAAAGATCAAATCGAACAATTTAAACAGCGGAATCAAAATCGTGGGCGTTTATTAGTCAGCTGTCCAGACCAACCAGGTATTGTGTCTGCTATTTCTCAATTTTTGTTTTCACATAATGCTAATATTATTGAGTCCAGTCAGTATTCAACCAATCCGGAGGGAGGGGTGTTTTTCATTCGAATTGAGTTTGAATGTCCATTTTTAATAGAGAAAGAGACTCTAATGGAACAACAATTTACAGAGCTCGCTGAAACGTTTTCAATGGACTGGCGTTTAACACCTGTTTACAAAGTGAAAAAAACGGCGATATTTGTCTCAAAGGAACTGCACTGCCTGCTGGAACTTTTATGGGAATGGCAAAGCGGCGATTTACTAACTGACATTGCCCTAGTCATCAGTAATCATGAAGAGGCGAGGGATGTGGTGGAAGGTTTAAATATTCCATTCTATTATATTCCAGCAAATAAAGAGATTCGGGAACAAGTTGAAGAAAACCAACTGCAGCTGCTTAAAGAATATGATATTGATGTGATTGTGTTAGCCCGGTACATGCAGATTTTAACACCGAAATTTGTGAAAGCTAACCCTAAAAAAATTATCAACATTCACCATTCTTTCTTGCCTGCCTTTATTGGCGCCAGACCATATGAACGGGCATATGAACGCGGGGTGAAATTAATTGGGGCAACAGCACATTTTGTGACAGATGATTTGGATGAAGGGCCAATTATTCAGCAGGATATTGCCAGAGTTGACCACCGTTCTGATGTCCATTCACTAAAGAAAAAAGGACGTGCTATTGAACGAAGCGTATTGGCCCGTGCGGTAAAATGGCATCTGGAAGACCGAATTATTGTTCAACAAAATAAGACAATTGTTTTTTAATTGTGTTCAGTATTCTTTAATAATAACACTTGAAAATAGATATTAGATACCATCCAAAAATTTGGATGGCTTTTTTGTTTCCAAAAACTATAAGGAATGGTGATCCGTAAGACCCAATGCCAATGGCAGGCACCATCTTATCTTTTGAGTTAACAAGTTATTCATGGTGTAAATATCTGTTTTCTTGTGAAGATTTTTATCTTTAGTCACAAAATTGCCTTTTTTTATCAAAAGATAATGTATAAATAATATAGAAGTTTTAGAATTATTAGATTTCCAAAAACTAACGAAAGTAAAAAACTGCTTATATTGGAGGTGACTTAAGGTCTGTTTATCCGATACTGGGTAATGTCTAAAAAATCAAATAAAGCTGAGATTATTAGGTGATTGAAATTCTTCTTACACTTTGAACTTCTGTAGAGTACTAAAATATGAATTGGGGGAAATAGGATGAGAAAATTTGGGATGATTGTATTTGTCATTTTATTGCTTGCGATGACTGGATGCTCTGGACAAACTAGTACGGAAGTTCAAAAAGAAGGCGCTAAAAATAATAAGTCTTCTATTTCAATAGGAGTCGCAACATGGGTAGGGTACGGCCCTCTTTATATAGCTCAGGAAAAGGGATATTTTAAAAAGAATGGTATTAATGTAGATTTAATGAAAATGGAAAGCAACACTGATCGTCGAACTGCTCTATCAGCAAATCGGATTCAAGGATTTGCATCAACTGTAGACACACATGTTGTAACGGCGGCAAGTAATGTACCAGTTGTGCAGGTCGTTGCCCTTGATGAGTCACACGGTGGAGATGGAATTGTAGCAAAGAAAGAAATTAAAAGTTTACAAGATCTTAAAGGAAAACGTGTAGCTGTTCAGACTGATGGTGGAGCTAGCTTCTTCTGGTTTCTCTATTTATTAAAACAAGAAGGAATTGATTTTAAAGAGATTGATGCGCAGAATATGACGGCAGGTGATGCCGGAGCGGCATTTGTAGCAAATAAAGTAGATGCAGCTGTGACCTGGGAGCCATGGTTAACGAAAGCGAAGGACACTAATTTTGGAAGCGTTCTCATAAAAAGTGACGCATCCCCTGGTGTCATTACAAGTACAATTGCCATGAGACAAGATTTTACAAAAGAGAATCCAAAAGCGGTAAAAGCTTTAGTGAAATCTTGGTTTGAAGCGATAGAATTCTATAAAACGAATCCGGAAGAAGCGTTGAAAATTATGGGGAAAGCTATGGGGCAATCTCCGGATGAACTGGAAGAATCCTTACAAGGTGTCCGCTTTTATGATGAGGAAGGAAATAAAAAATATTTCGGCACAAAAGATCACCCAGGACCGTTGCACGAACTTTCAAAACTAGGCGCTGATTTTTGGAGACAGCAAAAGTTAATTGATAATGAGCCAAATATTGATGAAATCATTGATTACTCATTTGTTCATATGGATGTGAAATAGATAAATAAAATAATCAAGTTAAAAAAGTGTAATATATCATAAAAAAGAGTACTTACTGAAAACTAATTTAAAATATATAATTATGAATAATCAGAATATTAAATCGAATGAATGGAGGATTTTATATGACATTAACACAAGAGGAATTTTTGACAGAGTTTAGAGGAATCAAGGAGGAGCTAAAAGAATACGCAGAAAAGAAAGCGTATAACTTTTGGACTCGAGAGGATCTGACCCAAGAAGAAGTTTTTATTGCCATTGAACAAAGAGTCTGGTTGGAAATCGCCTATGTCTTCTTCCTTGGAAAACAAATTAATGATTATTGGAAGGAGCTGGACAGAACGACGGTTACGGCATTGTGCAAGCATATGTGGGAAGAAGCTCACCATTACGAGATTATTTGCAGGGTACTTGAAAAGCATGGTTACTCGGCGCCAACTGAACCACCAAAAGAACATTTGGGGTGGGAGAACCTACATTGGGAGGCACTTGAGAAGGACCGTGCCTGTGCTGTTGCAGTTTGGAACTGTTCTGAAACATCAACAACAACTACACATGACATCGTCATCGAGAACTGCCGCAGAATTGGTCTGCCAGACTTGGCAAGATGTTACGAAACAATTAAAAAAGATGAAGAATTCCATGCCAGACTTGGGGAGATGATTGTAGAAAAGTATGTGGTTTCAGATTCACATCGTGAAAACGCAATCTGGGGCGCTCGCCGTCTTCGCGAAGAAATGATGCATTATTATGATACGATTTACCCAGTTCCAAATGAAACAGCCTAGGCATTTGTTCAAATACTTATAAACTCTTATAAAAGAATTGAGTCATGTATCTCTAGTATTTTACAAAGTGATGCATGGCTCAATTTTAAGATTTTAATAGCAAATGTATCAGAACCCGAATGAAAGTATGTGATTTTTTTGAACAATCTATTACTCATAACTACAGATGACAAATTTATGACTGATCTCTTTCATCAAATAAATGATGAGTATGAATTTGGTTTTACGATAGAAATGAGTAATAAAATGTCCTTGTTGAAAGAGGAGTTAGGGTTTAATCTTGACAAGGTATCAGTCATCCTCGATCTAGATAGCATGACTATACTTGCTCAAGACGTCGTTTTCACACAATTAATTAAAAGGAAGTTTTCATTTCCTTTAATTGTAATTAAGACAGAGTACACTGATCAAGAAATGAGATTGCTTTTTAAAAATGGTGTTTTTGATTGTTTAAGTAAACCATTAGACAAGGAAGTAGTGTATCGTCTACTGCAAGAGCTCAAAATGGAAGCTAAGCAATCCGATCAGATGCTACAACAAAGGAATGAAGATCCCCATAATATTATGTCATCATTGCGAGTCAGCCTTATTTATAATTTATTATATGGGAATATCAAAAACTCGAGAGAAATTTGGGAGCAAAGTCAGTTAATTGGGTTGTCTTCAGTGCCAAACACGGCAATGGCATTACAAATTGATGAATTCTTTTCGAAAAATGTAGGGAAAAGTAAGCAGTTTCAAGACTTTGTTCGTAATGAAATTATCACGGTTACTCGTCAATATTTTAATATAAGTCAAGAGGAGTGCTTAGCCATGGGAACGGCAGAGGATAAGTTTGCCATTCTACTCTCACTCCCTCTTCGAAATGAAAAACCAGCATATAAATATTTTGCTAAGATGTTAGCTGAAAATGTGAAAGAGTTTATTAAAGAAAATACAGGGTATTCCGTCACGATAGGAATTGGAAATTTTTATGAAGATGTAAGGAATTTGCATTTCTCTTACCAAGAAGCTCAACATGCACTAAAATATAAGTTCTTTTGGGGGAAGGATATTGTTATTCATAATGATGACGTAGAGCAGTTCACCAATGAATTTGTCTTATTACCGAATCAGGATGTTACGGCATTGGCAAATAAATTGATGGTTGCTGACGTTGCAGCTGTGAAGGAAAATATGAAAAAATTATTTGAACAATTGTTTTCTTTACAGAATGTCGACCCCGAAGTGTTGAAATTACAAGTATCAGAAATATCAACCAAGCTTGCTCGATCTGCCATTAATGGAGGGGCAAATCAGAAAGAAATTCACATGATACTTTTGGAATATACATCAAAATTAAGACTGATCGAAAATTTGGCTCAATTGGAGCAGTGGCTAAGAGATATGATCCATCGCTTTGTTGACCTAATTTTCAATAATAGTAATCATCATACACTTAAGTCAATCCAAAAGGCAATGGATTATATTGAGAAGCATTATTTGGAGCAGATAACATTAGAAAAAGTCTCTAGTCATGTTCATCTAAGTCCTACATACTTCAGTCGAATTTTTAAAAGTGCTACAGGAAATAATTTTGTTGAATATATTACCTATTTACGAATAGAAAAAGCGAAAGATTTGCTAGAAGACTTGAATTATACAGTTTACCAAATCGCTTTTGAAGTAGGCTACAGTAACTCTCATTATTTCAGCCGTGTATTTAAAACAATGGTTGGAAAAACTCCAAGTGATTATCGCAACTCCATTTTGGTACCATCGGGAAGTCCAACTGAGAATCAGAAATTGTTGCCCTTTGATCGAAAAGTGAATAAGTAAGGAGTAAAAGCAGAGGCCAAAAGGGACACCTTCAACATGAAGAGGGTGTCCTTTTTATGTGGTTAACTAAACAATGATTAGAGTATGAAAGCAGCAATCATCCCAAATATAAATAGGGGGATGTTAAAGTGCATAAAGGTAGGAACACATGTATCCCAAATATGATTATGCCTTCCATCGGCATTTAATCCGATTGTTGGTCCGATTGTACTATCTGATGCAGGTGAACCTGCATCGCCTAATGCACTTGCAGTTCCAATCAGTGCTGCTGTTGCCAGTGGAGAAAAACCGACGGATAGGCATAATGGAACATAGACAGCCGCTAAAATGGGGATTGTCCCAAAAGAAGTACCAATTCCCATGGTTATTAGCAGGCCAACGGAAAGAATAATGAATGATGTAAATAATTTACTGCCTCCAATTATATTAGATGTATGCGCTACCAAATCACTGATCTCACCAGTTTCCTTCAAAATAGTTGAATAACCGGCAGCTATCAACAATACAAAGGCAATGGTACCCATCATTTTCATTCCATCATCGACGAATTCATCCCCCTTAAAAAACGGGGTAACCCCGCCTAAAAACATTGCCAAGATTCCTACGAGAGCGCCTATTGCAAGGGAGTGGGTATAAAGTTGTATCCCTAAAGATAAAACAATCGCAAATAATGTAATGACATGCTGCTTGTTAAATGGCATAACTTCTGAGGCTGCTGATATTTCTATCGAGGCAAGAGAATTCTCCAATTCCTTTGAAGAACTTATTACTTTTTCTTTTCGATACGTAATGAAGACGGCGATTAACAACCCAACGATCATTCCAATGCCTGGAATAAGGAGGGCTAGGGGAAGTTGGCTGACCGAAATATTCATTCCATATTTTTTCATCTCACTAGCAATAATTTGGTGAAACATGAGTCCATATCCTGCAGGAATCATGATGTAAGGAGCTTTCAAACCAAAAGTCAAGGCAGTAGCTACTCCTCGCCGGTCTATTTTCATCCGGTCGAACAGCTGGAGTAAAGGAGGGATTAGAATTGGGATAAAGGCAATGTGTACAGGGACTAAGTTTTGTGAAAAACTGGATATTCCAGCAATCACTAACAGAATAACTCCCCGTTTCCCTTTCATGAATTTCAATAATTTTTTTACTAATATCCCCGTAATCCCAGAATATTTAATCATGACGGCAAAAATCCCTAGTAAAATAACACTTAATGCCGTTTCAGCTTGCCCGCCCATTCCTGAAATGAGCATATTCATCGTTTCAATTGTGGAGAGTCCTCCTATTAAGCCTGCGCTAAGTGCAGCTAGTAAAATACTTATTAGCACGTTCACCCGCAACATGCTTAATACGATTAGAAGCAATACAGAAATAATCACAGCATACATGATTCGTTTCCTCCTTTTCACGTTATCAATAGTAGAAATACGCCGCGCCACGGATCAAAAGCATAATTGAACAATACTTATTTTAAAAAAATAGGTTCATTTTAAATCCTCCTCCTCGCAATTGTTACAATATTATGAATCTTTTTAATATTACCTTATCAATTCACATTCAGATAGTACTCTTTTTTATGAAATACTATAGTTTTTTAGCTTGGTTGAAGGGAAGGCAGAAAAGGTTAACTATATTCGTTGGAGTATTTTCTTCATCAACTAAATTATTGTTTTATTGTGAACTTTTTTGACTTAAATAGTGAAACAGCTTAGTTTTATTCTGAATATTGTGTAAAATATGTATGAGTTTAAGAATATGACTCTATGTATGTGAAATAAATTTAACTATCAGGAACCGGTTTAAACATTGATGAACCATTTTTCAAAGAAGGATTTACCATGTCAGAACATTTATGGCGTCTGAAGCGTGCACGAAAAAATGCGAAAGCGTTTCACGATAAACGCGAAACGCCTATCTAGGTTGTTGGGTTTGGTTAATATCGGTGCACAACTGAACGAAGAAACTGTAATAACA
>NZ_JBMPZU010000094.1:0-14379 GCF_049463095.1 Neobacillus sp. 19
AACAGTTGAGTTCAATGGCTCCGTCCTTTCAACTGCCGACATTATAAAAAAGGTTGAGAATCTAGGTTACGGAGCAAAGCTCAAAGAAGGAACGAAAGATTCAAGTGACTATCGTGAAAAGGAAATAGCCAAACAAACAAAGAAGTTTATCATTTCAGCGATACTTTCGTTTCCTCTTTTATGGGCAATGGCTGGCCATTTTTCATTTACATCCTTTATTTGGGTACCTAAACTATTTATGAACCCCTGGTTTCAGTTATTATTGGCTACCCCCGTTCAGTTTCTAATCGGAGGACAGTTTTATATCGGTGCCTATAAGGCCCTTAAGAATAAGGGTGCAAATATGGATGTACTTGTTGCTTTAGGAACTTCAGCGGCCTATTTCTATAGTCTTTACCAAGCCATCTTGACGCTTAGCGGAAAAGTTCATATGGTGGAGCTTTATTTTGAAACGAGTGCTGTATTAATTACCTTGATTATTTTAGGAAAGCTGTTTGAAGCAAAAGCAAAAGGCCGATCATCTGAAGCCATTAAAAAATTAATGGGACTTCAAGCCAAGACAGCTATAGTAGAACGAGACGGAATGGAGCAGGAAATTCCTCTTGAGGAAGTAGTTGTTGGGGATATCCTTCATATTAAACCGGGTGAAAAGATTCCTGTTGACGGGATTATTCTTGAGGGTCAGTCGGCTATTGATGAGTCCATGTTAACCGGTGAAAGTGTTCCAATTGATAAAAAGTCCGGCGATCCTGTAATCGGTGCGACCATAAACAAAAATGGTTTTTTAAAGGTCGAAGCAGCAAAGGTCGGCAAAGATACAGCATTAGCACAAATTATTAAAGTTGTAGAGGAAGCTCAAGGCTCAAAGGCTCCAATTCAACGTCTTGCTGATAAGATTTCTGGTGTGTTTGTCCCAATTGTTGTAGGATTAGCCGTTTTGACGTTTATCGTGTGGTATGTTTGGGCAGCTCCAGGGAATTTTTCTGAAGCCCTGGAGAAAATGATTGCTGTCCTCGTCATTGCCTGTCCCTGCGCCCTGGGGCTTGCTACGCCAACTTCAATTATGGCTGGTTCCGGTCGATCTGCAGAATATGGAATTCTTTTTAAAGGCGGAGAACATTTAGAAATGACCCATCGGATTACCACGGTTGTTCTGGATAAAACTGGAACGGTTACAAACGGAACCCCAGTTTTAACTGATGTTTTCCCTGCTGACTCATGGAGTGAAGAAGAATTTTTAGCCATCGTCGGTTCAGCGGAAAAGCAATCGGAGCACCCGCTGGCGGAAGCCATTGTTCAAGGAATAAAAGAAAAAGAGATTCCATTGAAGGAAGTTTCAAGATTTGAAGCAATTCCTGGGTTTGGCATTATAGCAAATGTCGATGGAAATGAAGTGTTAATTGGCACGAGAAAATTAATGAACAAGTATGGTGTCACTGTAGAAGGATCTTTAAAAAAAATGTCAGAATTAGAGACGGTTGGTAAAACCGCTATGCTAGTAGCGATAAATGAACAGTACGCCGGTATGGTTGCTGTCGCGGATACCATCAAGGGAACTTCCAAAATGGCAATCGGGCGTTTGAAGGAAATGGGACTTGATGTCATTATGATTACAGGTGATAATCAGCGCACTGCGGAGGCAATTGCAGCTCAGGCGGGGATTGATCATGTGATCGCTGAGGTTCTTCCTGAAGGTAAAGCGGAAGAAATCAAGAAATTGCAGGTACAGGGTAAAAAGGTAGCTATGGTTGGAGATGGAATCAACGATGCCCCGGCATTGGCAATTGCTGATATTGGCATGGCCATTGGCACCGGGACGGATGTGGCAATGGAAGCGGCAGATATTACCTTGATTCGCGGTGATTTAAATAGTATTGCCGATGCAATATTCATGAGTAAAAAGACGATTACCAATATTAAACAAAATTTATTTTGGGCACTGGCATATAATTCACTGGGCATCCCGATTGCTGCTCTTGGGTTCCTCGCACCTTGGCTTGCCGGTGCAGCGATGGCATTCAGCTCGGTCTCTGTCGTTCTCAATGCATTGCGATTACAAAAAGTTAAACTATAAGGTTCTCAAAAATTACAGGAAGAGTTGAAAAAGGTTGACACATAATTGTCAGCCTTTTTCAATTTTTACACTATCAAAAGCTATTATACTTAATATATTCCATTTCGATAGCTGGGTGATAAACATGAATCAGATATTATTAGTCGAAGATGAACAAAGCGTATCGGGCGTAATTAAAGCCTATTTAGAAAAAGAAGGTTACCGTGTTCATAGTGCAGAAACAGGATTAAAGGGAATTGACCTGTTTATGACAGAAAATTATAACCTGGTCATACTAGATTTAATGCTCCCGGATATAACCGGTGAAGAGGTCTGTAAAATCATTCGGCAAACCTCTGATGTCCATATTTTCATGTTAACAGCAAAAGGGTCTTTAAATGACAGGATCGAAGGATTAAGAATTGGGGCAGATGAATATTTAATCAAACCATTTAGTCCGAGGGAGTTAACTGCGAGGGTGAATGCACTTTTTCGCAGACTTAATGGCAAGGTTCATTCATCTAGTGTCATTTTTGATGATGGAAATCTACAGATCAATTGTGAGAAAAGGACCATAATGGTTAGTGGTAAGGAAAGGTCATTTACACCAAATGAGTTTGATATATTAAGGATCCTTGCCACAAATAAAGGAAAGGTTTTATCCAGAGAACAGCTTATTGCTAAACTATATGGTGAAGATTTTAGCGGCTTTGACCGGACGATTGATGTTCACATTAAGAATATTCGAAAAAAGATTGAAATAGATACGAAGAATCCAAAATATGTTGTTACAGTGTTGAAAGCGGGCTATAAATTTGGGGGAGTGTGTTAAATGCATTCCATCAGCAAAAGATTAAGTCTTTTATTTATACTGTGCACAATTGCTGCTATCCTGCTGGTTACATTATTTGTCAATGTAACGGTAACAAATAAGTTTAATCAATATATGGTTGATATTCAGAATAAAAGGTATCATAGAATTGTCGCCTATTTAGAAGATGTGTATAAAAGAGAAGGAAATTGGTCAGAAAATACTGGCGTTGAGCTGATGCATGAAGCCTATATGGGGAATTATTGCTTAACACTTATGGATGAAAATAAACAACCTGTGTGGGGAATGAACCCAAATGCGATAAAAACACAATTAAATATGGATGCAATGCCTGTACAAGGCAGCGGTGTTTACACGATCAAATCTTTTGCCATTAAGGTAGATTCCAAAACAGTTGGGTATGTTGATATTGGTCAATATTCCTCCATTCTTTTGTCTGAAGAGGATGTAAACTTTAAAGACTCGATTAATAAAAGTATTATTGCCAGCGGTGTGCTGACCCTTATTATTATTAGTGTTTTTAGTCTGTTTTTTTCGAGACAATTATCTAATCCGATTAAAGAAGTTGCTAAGATGTCAGTGAATTTATCAAAAGGGAACTTTGAAACCCAACCAGGTATAAGAAGTAACCTTTTAGAGCTAGAAGAATTACAAAAAAGCGTCAATATATTGGCTGGGAAATTAAAGTATCAGGATACGTTGAGAAGAAGGTTGGTTTCTAATATAACACATGAAATTAGAACACCTTTAAATGTCCTTCAAAATAACCTTGAGGCAATGATTGACGGGGTTTATCCAGTGACAACTGAGAAATTAAATTATCTTAATGAAGAAGTCATTCGGTTCGGAAAATTAATTACTGGTTTACATATGTTAAAGGAATTTGAAACGGAAAGTGCTAAGTTATCGTTCGAAACTATTTACCTTGATGAATTCATTCCTGAAATATGTAAGGATTTTAATCTGGATGCTGAAAAAAAGAATATCAATCTAAAATATAGTATTGAACCGAATCATAAATATTTGATAACTGGTGATAAAGATCAATTAAAACAAGTATTTATTAACTTGTTCTCTAATGCTATTAAATTTACTGAGCCGGATGGCAGAGTACTGGTCAACTTATATGAAGATGATAAAAATATAGTCGTGGAAGTATGTGACAACGGAATTGGCATCCATGTGGAGGATTTACCATATATTTTTGAAAGGCTTTTTCGGGGAGATAAGAGCAGGCAGAAAATTGAAGGAAAAGGGATTGGATTAACTATTGTAAAAAGTATCCTTCAGCTTCACAATGCCAGTATTGATGTAGAAAGTAAAGTAGGACTGGGAACAAAATTTACGTTATATTTTACTGGAAATGAAAAGAGTTAATAAGTTGGGCGTTAAAACCCCCCAACTTATTAACTCTTTAACTCTTTACTTACTGAAGGTAGTTGCTTTTAATACTTTCTAAATCAACAGAATCCATATCGTTTACTACATCAATTACCCCGAGTAATTCCTCTTCATTTAGATAAATTCCATACGTCCCGGCTTTATCAATGGTAAATTCAACTTCAACAAACCCTTTCGCACCAGTGAATTCAGTTACAATTTGTTTTGTATTTGCATTCATAATTAAAAAGGATCCATCTGGTTGATCAAACGAAGTGAGGTCTATTGACATCTTCGTTTGCAGGTCTTTATTAGCGACAATGATCAGTGGCTCAAGTTCGTAACCCACTCCTTTAATGGCAATCGTTTGCACATTATTTGCTAATTGCATCCTTTGGACTAATCGTTTAGTAGGCACCTTGCTGATGTCAGTACCGTATATGCTAGGCTTAGTCTGAGCCGAGGATGGGGCGGTAGATTTGGTCGACGAATCAATACCAGTGGCATCACTGCTAGATGTCTTTATATCCTTTAAATCATCTACTACCTTAATAACTCCTCGCTTCATTCCCATCCAACAGCTGAAAGGAATATCCTCATTACCGGGTGTGAATTCGATTATGTTTTCACCGCTTTGTAGTTTCTGCTCTACATTCATTTCTGGCATGACGATTGTATTATTACAACCGGTAATCTGTTCACCATCTACGACCCACTTAACAGGCATTCCCTTTTGAACATATAAAGTATTTGGGGTATAACCATAGACATTGGCCGTCATGTTGAGAACCTGCACTCCATCCTTAATCGTTGCTTTAGCTGCATTAGATACAGCAGCAGAATCGCCAAGGGCACCAACGTTCGTTAGAATCGAAGCTGGACTAAAGTTCATTCCTGCCAGTGCCAAGCCTCTATTGCTCATAACAAGGCCAAGAACAACGATAAGAATTCCGCTGTATTTTAGGATTTTTTTCGTATAACCTTTACTTAAAAAACTTGATAATGCCCCGAAGGTCAGCATGAGCGGGACTGTTCCTATTGCAAACATAAACATAGAGAGAGCCCCGCTAATCGCACTGCCTGTACCTAAAGCATACAGCTGCATTGTTTGTAGTGGTCCACAAGGCATTAAACCGTTAAGCATTCCGATAAAAAAGGGTGTTTTAGGTTTGGGTTTAGTTACCAAATTTAATGCAAAGGCAGGTATTTTTAATTGAACCTTTCTAAACGCTTTAAATCCTGCCATATTAAAGCCCATCATAACCATGAATACTCCGGCAAAAATTTGCAGTGCTGCTTTAGTGGATAGGGAAAGTGCAAAAACAGAGCCAATGGCGCCAACGATTCCACCAATGATGGTATAAGCTGCAACTCTTCCAAGGTTATATAAAATAGCTGGCTTCATCGCCTCAAATTTGTTCTTACTTTCCTTCCCAATAGTTTGGGAAAGCATAATACCGCCGCACATGCCTACACAATGGATGGATGTGATCAACCCTACAACAAATAAAACAGCATAAGAAGCATTTTTGAGTTTATCTTCCATATTAAAGCTGCCAGTATTTATGCCGAGAAGTAAAATAGCAGCGATAATAATGACTATTCCAATAAACTTAAAGCCTTTACCATTTTCAGTACTGTAGCCGACACGATTGATTGCTTCTTTCAACTGGTTCGTGGTACATAATTCATCATTAAACTCGACATCAACGAATTGGCCGGTAAAATTTGCTTTTACATCAATCACACCATCTAATTTTTTGACTGTCCTTTCAATTCGTTTTTCACAGGATGTACAGGTCATATCGTACACCTTCATTCTTTCCTTTCGAATACTCATAAGCGTCCCTGCCTTTGCTAGTTAAAATGCACTCATAAAAGAATAGGTACAGTTTATGAAATAGATATGTTGGTGATATGAAGAATGAAAGTACTTCGGTGAACATTTTGTAGACAAAATAGGAACAAAAGATGTCCAATATTTTAATGAAAATTTTACACTCGTCCGTGGTACTAATTTCGCAATGAACGGATTAAGAATGTAACAATGAGTTCATTTTGGGAGTGGCTGCCATGAAAATTGACGGCGTTTTTTCTGGAGGGGGAATTAGAGGATTTTCACTCATTGGTGCCTATGAAGAAATTGAAACCAGAGGATTTCAGTTTGTCAGGGTCGCAGGAACGAGTGCCGGGTCTATCGTTGCCGCTTTAATTGCCGCGGGCTATACAAGCAAAGAAATTTATCAATTGGTGGATGAGTTTGATTTGCCTAAAATGCTGGATGCCCGTAAAACCATTATTCCATTTTCCATTGCAAAATGGCTGCTTGTGTATTGGAAGCTAGGACTTTATAAAGGGAATGAGCTTGAAAAATGGATGAAAGAGAAGTTGGAAGCAAAGGGGTTAAGAACATTTTCCGATCTTCCACCCAACGCACTTAGAGTAATTTCTTCGGATCTTTCCAATGGGCAAATGATTGTTTTACCTGATGATTTAATAAAATACGGCATTTCACCAGATTCGTTCTCTATTGCAAAGGCAATCAGGATGAGCTGCAGTATTCCCTATTTTTTTGAACCAGTTAAATTACGTTCGATAGATGGCACAAATATTTTGGTGGATGGTGGGGTACTTAGTAATTTTCCAATGTGGCTTTTTGACAAGGACAATGTAAAAAAGGCCAGACCGGTGCTTGGAATAAAACTTAGTCCAAGTGAATATGAACATGAAAAACATCAAATAAAAAACGGCATTCAATTAATGGGGGCATTGTTTGAGACAATGAAGGACGCCCATGATCAACGTTATATTTCTAAAAAACATGTAGAAAATATTATTTTTATAAAAGCTGAAGGTGTTTCTTTAATTGAATTTAATTTAACTAATGAAAAAAAGCAAAAACTATTTGAAATTGGAAGAGAACATGCCAAAAATTTTTTAAATAAATGGGGGTATTAAAAAAATCGAGTGTCAAAAGGACGCTCGATTTTTCTTTTTCCCTTTTTTCCCGTCGATGACGGTCAAATGTGCAGGAGATTTCTTTTTAGTCTTGTTGCTTTTCTTTAATGTTGTTAATGTCCCAAGAGATGAGGTCTTTACATTGGTATCCCCACTCTTTTGCTGTAACCGTTTTTTTGACCTTTTTGCTGCCTTAAGAAATGCCCGCTGCTCTCTTTTCTGAGGGCTCGAATTTGAAAACTTCCGAAAAAGGAAAAAAATCGCTAAACCGATCAATGCGATGACAGCTATTCTCTGAATGAAACCGGCAGGATTAGCTGTAAATGAACCAATAAGCCCAAGTATAGCAAGAATGATTAGAATCCCAATAATAAATACGGGTATCCGATTTTTCAAGAATGCCACCTCCCTATGAGCATCTTAAGCATTTTTTTATTCTTTTAAACACATAAAAACAAAGATTTAGACAATTTCCTCACTTTTCATGTCGTACTCCGTTTCTTTTTCCCTCTTAAGCAATTCCTTAAATGATAATATAGCGACTTCGACCTGGTCATTACTTGGTTCCTTCGTCGTTATCAATTGCAGCCAAAGGCCCGGAATTCCTAAATATTTTAAGACTGGAATATCGCGGAGTTTATTGGTGATCTGTAAGACCTCAAAGGAAATTCCCAACACTACCGGGATCAAGAGAAGACGGTCGACAATACGTAACCATAGCGGTGATGTGGGAACTAAAAGGTAAACAAAAACACCGACGATTACGGTAAATAAGATGAAACTGCTGCCGCAGCGATAATGCAGGCGGGAATGGGCCTGAACATTTTCAACGGTCAGTTCTACCCCGGATTCAAATGTGTTAATTACTTTATGCTCAGCTCCATGATATTGAAACACCCTTTTGATCAGCGGGGTAAGTGAGACAAAATATATATAAGTAAGGAGCAGTATGAGCTTAAAGAGGCCTTCTACCATTACTTGAGCAAAATCAGATGGGAAAATTGGTTTGGTTAATACGGCTAAGAAAACAGGAATTAGCGTAAAAGCAAATTTTCCAAATAAAAATGACAGGACTCCGATTACTGCTACCCCAAGATACATCGTCAATTTTGACACTTCTTTTTCTTTAATGACTGCATCGTCCTTTGGATCTACATCAAACCGCTCAGTGGAGAAGTTTAAGTGTTTTGATCCGTTTGCACTAGATTCAATAATCGCAATGATTCCGCGGAGAAACGGGATTTTTTTTAAGCTAGTTAATGTGGGATTTGCTTTCCGCGGCAAATGAAAGTATTCAATAGAACGATCTTTTCTGCGAACGGCGGTAACATAATGATGTTTTCCGCCAAACATAACTCCTTCAACGACCGCTTGGCCGCCATAAACGGGTTTTTGAGAATTTGACATGGTTATTTACACCAACCTAAACATTAGTTGCACAATAGCAGAAATGTAAAATCTGTTTGTACTTACATGTATTCTACTAGAAAAATGAAAAAACCTCTAGGATGACAGAATATTTCCAACTAAATTTCTAAAAAATTTTTTAATGTAAGGATTAAAATTATCAGGGCATAATAATGGTGCATGAAAAGTTATATGCATATTCAAACACAACACTGATGATCGGGGGTATACAAATGGCAAACGAACAAAACAAAGAAAAATATCCAAGACCTATGTCTTTTACAGTAATGGTTTTTTGGACAGGTTTATTCGGCGGTCTTTTTTGGGGAACGATTGGATACATTGCATCATATTTTAATTTCACCGAAGTGGGCCCCCAAATCATCCTCAAACCATGGGCCCTTGGAAGTTGGAAACATGGCTGGATGGGAACAGTAGTATCCATTATTTTATTGGGTGTATTATCTATTGTTGCGGCTTATATTTATTACGCTTTACTTAGAAAATTCAAAGGTTTTTGGTTTGGACTAGGGTATGGCGTCATATTGTTTTTATTGGTGTTCTTTATTCTGAATCCGTTAATTCCCGGTATAAAACCAATTGCCGAATTAAGCAGGGATACAATCATCACATCTGTTTGTTTATATATCGTATATGGAATTTTCATTGGTTATTCCATTAATTATGAGTTTGAACTTCAAGAATCACAAGCAAAAGAGGCATCCACATAAGTTTGAATTAGTCGAAACTATCTGTTTATGATAAAATATCTCTATCCAAAACCGGATAGAAAAGGAGAGTAGAGACTAATGGGAAAAATAGAAAAGTTGAGAGCGGATTTTTCACAACATGGTATAGATGGGATGCTGATCACGAGCCCCTATAATCGCCGCTACATATCTAACTTTACCGGCTCTGCGGGTGTTGTCTTAATTAGTGCCGATAAGGCACAATTTATTACGGATTTCCGTTATATTGAACAAGCATCCAAACAATGCACAGGATTTGAAATTGTTAAATTCTCCGGTTCCATCCCAGAAGAAGCAGCACGTCTTGTTAAAGAATTAGGGATTAAAAAACTGGGATTTGAAGAAAATGATGTAACATACTCTTCCTATAAAGTATATGAGGAAGAAGTAGAAGCTGAACTTGTTCCAATTTCCGGTGTAATTGAAAAGTTACGCTTGATTAAGACTGAAGCAGAGATTAAGATATTAAAGGTAGCAGCAGATATTGCTGATGCCGCATTTAAACATATTTTAGACTTCATTCGTCCCGGTATAACAGAATTAGAGGTTTCGAATGAATTAGAGTTCTTTATGAGAAGGGCCGGTGCGACTTCCTCTTCGTTTAATACGATTGTTGCTTCGGGGATTCGCTCTGCACTTCCGCACGGTGTAGCGAGTGATAAGGTAATTGAATCGGGAGATTTTGTAACCTTGGATTATGGTGCATATTACAATGGATACGCTTCTGATATTACGAGGACGGTAGCTGTTGGTAAACCGGATGCGAAGCTGAATGAAATTTACAATATTGTTCTTGAAGCACAATTGCGAGGCATGGCTGGCATAAAGCCGGGCTTAACGGGTAAGGAAGCAGATGCATTAACGCGAAACTACATAACAGAAAAAGGTTATGGAGAATACTTTGGACATTCAACTGGCCATGGAATCGGGCTGGAGATTCACGAAGGACCTAGTCTCTCAATGAAGTCTGATCTCCTGCTTCAACCTGGAATGGTTGTTACGTGTGAACCGGGGATCTATGTTCCTGGACTTGGCGGAGTACGGATTGAAGATGATGCAATATTAACCGCGGATGGGAACGAGGCACTTACTCATTCAACAAAAGAACTAATTATCTTGTAAAGAACTAGGAGGATTTACACATGATTTCTGTTAACGATTTTAAAACAGGATTAACAATTGAAGTAGATGGCGGTCTATGGCGTGTCATGGATTTCCAACATGTAAAACCGGGTAAGGGAGCAGCGTTTGTACGTTCAAAGCTGCGTAACTTGCGAAATGGAGCAATTCAAGAAAAAACATTCCGCGCGGGTGAGAAAGTAGAAAAAGCACAAATTGATAACCGTAAAATGCAATATCTTTATGCAAGCGGTGATTCGCATGTTTTTATGGATATGGATTCCTACGAGCAGGTAGAACTTCCAGCAAGCAACATTGAATATGAATTAAAATTTTTAAAGGAAAACATGGAAGTCCACATTATGATGTTTAATCATGAAACTCTTGGGGTGGAGCTGCCAAATACGGTTGAGTTAGAAGTAACAGAGACAGAGCCCGGTATTAAAGGTGATACTGCTTCTGGGGGAACGAAGCCTGCAACTTTGGAAACAGGACTAATTGTTCAGGTTCCATTCTTTGTGAACCAAGGGGATCGGTTAATTATCAATACAACGGAAGCTTCTTACGTTTCGCGTGCATAATGAGTTTCGTCTTAAAGCCTGAGTCCAATTTTACTGGATTCAGGCTTTTTTATACTTTTTTCATTATTAAAAACTTCACTAAATAGTTAAAATTAAGAGCCGTTTGGACAATCCCTTTTTGCTACAATAAATGAGAACAATATATTAATGGGAAGGGGTGAAACAAAGTATGAAACGAATAACATCTTACTTGTTCCTATTTATTTTAATGGCAATAGTAGCAGCGGGCTGTAGTTCTAAATTGGAAGATGTGACACTTGATAAAAAGCATAAGCCGCTCCCTGATTATGTTTTAAATTCTTCGGAAAAAATTCAAGAGACCTATATCTTGGCATCGGAATACCCTGAAGTTGTAGCGCAGGTTCCTTGCTATTGTGGCTGCTTCGCACAGGATGGGCATAAAAGCAATTTAGATTGTTATATTGATCAAATGGGACCAAATAATGCTGTCGAAGAATGGGATTCGATGAGTATATCGTGAGATGTCTGTATTGATATCGCCCGGGAGGCGGTCGAAATGCATCTTGACGGTAAAAGCCCTAAGAAAATTTATCAGCTGATCACAAAAAAGTATGAAGATTTTGGGGAACCAACTCCAACACCCGAACCAAAGTAGGGAGTAACCCATGAAAAAAATTTTAATCGGATTATATATTTTGATCATTATTGGAATTATCGTTGCTATTAGTAATAGCGATATTTTTGATAGTAAGAATTCTAAAGCAATTGAAGCTGGAGAAAAGCTCTATTCTAAAAATTGTCTTGTCTGTCACGGAGAAACAGGAAAGGGAGAAGGCTCTAATGCAGGCACTGCTATAAATAGCCAGCGATTTCTAAACTCCGTATCCGATCAAGACCTATATAATTATGTGAAGTATGGCAGAGAAGGAACCGCTATGCCTGCATATGGCCCAAGATTATCTGAAAACGATTTAAAAAATCTTGTTACCTATATGAGGGATTGGCAAACAGAGGAAATTGAATTTGATGTACCTGAAAAAATTGCCGGGGACCCTGAACGCGGGGAAAAACAGTATAATCTATATTGTCTTAACTGTCATGGCGCTGAGGGAGCAGGTAAATTGAAAATGGGGACGGTCCTTTCCAATCCTCAGTATTTAAAATACACAACTAATAAGCAAATTTGGATTGCAACGGCCTATGGCCGTGAAGAAACTCGAATGGGCCCCTCATTAAAAGGGCTTGAAGGTGCAAGACAATTAAGTAAAGAAGATATAACTGACATCATCAGTTATATCCGCACACTAAAATCTAAAACAGAAGCTTCAAATGATTATCTCAAACCTTGAACCAATTGGATTCAAGGTTTTTTATTTTCCATAATAATCAATTGTGAACATTTTGTGGTAGTTTTTTGTCGAAATCGTAACGTTTTTCCTCACTTAACAAAATGTTCAAGAGTGAGTCGACAACTGGGGAGTGATAACGATTATATTTATTTCAAAGAGGACTATAGTGAAAATCAGTACCTTCTACGAATGAGATTTGAGGGTCAAGGAGGATGTATATGATTAAGAAAAAGTGGCTGGCATTGTTCGTGATCGCATTATTCTTAACTAGTTTAATCAGCCCAAATGCAAGTGCTGAAACAGACTTTCAGGCTGAGAAATTCCCAATTAAGGAAATGCAAGTACAGGTTATGCCTGAGTTTGATTACCCGGAGGATTGGGAATCAAGAGATATTCCATCCTTATTAATAGGCCAATACGGAACGATTACGAACAAGAGCGGCCAAGATTATGATGGGAAAATATCCATTCCCGTTCCAGCAATGGATAAGGGATTTGAAGCTTTTTTAGTGGCAGAATTTCCTGAAGAAAATAAACCGGAAGTCCAACGTCCCTACGATGTTGATAAAGAAAAGGGAATTGTGACCTGGAAGCCCGCTAAGGCAATCAAGAGTAACGAGACATATAAATTTGTCATCGAGTATTACACAAAAGCGATCGACATTACCGATAAAAAGAGCTTTACATATCAGCTAATCAATCATGCTGAAATCGAACAATTGGATGTTATCTTTTACGCACCAATGGAGGCAAAGGAAATTAAGCTTGAGCCAAAGACAGAAAATAAAACAAAGAATGAATATGGCGAAGAGCTATATTACTACCAATACAAAAATGTCAAGGCTGGAGAGAATCTGAAGTACTCCTTTTCTTATAAGAAAGAAGGCACAGAATCTACCATGGAAGCTATCAACAAAGTGCAGCCGCCTAATGATGAGAATCATAGCGGTGTGACTGCCACAGACCAAGTGATTAAAGGAGGTACTAACAACAACTCTAAACGTCCCATTATCGGAGTAGGCGGTGCCTCAATTATAGGAATTGCCCTGATCATTGCCGGACTCTTTGTCTTTCTCGGTTTAAAAGGGAATGCGCGAACAGCAGGAACAACTGCTAACAGTTCAAAACATAAACCACAGTCAAAACAAACTGCTGCCAAAAAGGTTAACAAGTCAGCTAATGCGGAAGAAAAGAAGGAGCTGCGTAAAAAGCTCTTAACAGGAAAAATAGATCAAGAAATGTACGAAGAAGAAATGAAAAAATTAATTTAATGAGGTGGGTAAAATGAAAAAAAATACGATTGTGATGCTCGGCGGATTTATTATTGCAGGCGCGATTGTTTTCCTTCTTATGGCTGCAACCCCGGGTTCGAGTGGAGTTGAGCTGACATTGAAAGAATTATTGGCGACACAAGAGCAGCATAAAGACGATTTTGTAACGGTCGAAGGATTATTAATCGAAGACTCGATAAAATGGAATCCTGACAAAATTGAATTGAAATTTGATGTTAAAGACAACGAAGGCAGTATTATGCACGTCATTCACAACGGGCCCAAGCCTGATAACTTCTCAGAAGGCGTTATTACCATTCTCCAAGGGGCTCCTACTAAAACGGATACATTTGAAGCAGAATCTGTGAAGACAAGATGCCCGTCGAAATATGAAGGAAAAGACATGAACGATTATGATCCTGATACACATAAAGAAAAGTTAAATCAACCACCGAATGAAAAATAACAGGCTTAGTTAAGAAGGTGACGAAATGTTTTTATTTGCTAACGCAACAATTTATTTGGGTTTAGTCATTGCCATCTATTCTCTCCTCATACTTACCCTGGGGATTAGTACAAAAAATCAAAAACTCGTCAATAGCGGCTGAAGCGGCGCACGAAAACGCGAAAGCGTTTCACGAGACGCGAAAACGCCTATCTAGGTTGTTCCTAGTTGGGTTAATATCCTAGCTTTTCATAACCAACCAAGTAGGTATGCA
>NZ_JBMPZU010000095.1:2500-20000 GCF_049463095.1 Neobacillus sp. 19
CCGGGGCTAAACGTATCACCGAAGCTGTGGATTGACACCGTTGGTGTCAGTGGTAGGAGAGCGTTCTAAGGGCGTTGAAGCTAGACCGTAAGGACTGGTGGAGCGCTTAGAAGTGAGAATGCCGGTATGAGTAGCGAAAGATGAGTGAGAATCTCATCCACCGTATGCCTAAGGTTTCCTGAGGAAGGCTCGTCCGCTCAGGGTTAGTCGGGACCTAAGCCGAGGCCGAAAGGCGTAGGCGATGGACAACAGGTTGATATTCCTGTACCACCTATGAATCGTTTGAGTGATGGGGGGACGCAGGAGGATAGGGTAAGCGCGCTGTTGGATATGCGCGTCTAAGCAGTTAGGCTGGTGAACAGGAAAATCCGTTCACCGTAAAGGCTGAGCTGTGACAGCGAGGGAAATTTAGTACCGAAGTTCCTGATTCCACACTGCCAAGAAAAGCCTCTAGCGAGATTCAAGGTGCCCGTACCGCAAACCGACACAGGTAGGCGAGGAGAGAATCCTAAGGTGAGCGAGAGAACTCTTGTTAAGGAACTCGGCAAAATGACCCCGTAACTTCGGGAGAAGGGGTGCTCTTTAGGGTTCATAGCCCTGAAGAGCCGCAGTGAATAGGCCCAGGCGACTGTTTAGCAAAAACACAGGTCTCTGCGAAGCCGCAAGGCGAAGTATAGGGGCTGACGCCTGCCCGGTGCTGGAAGGTTAAGAGGAGGGGTTAGCGCAAGCGAAGCTCTGAATCGAAGCCCCAGTAAACGGCGGCCGTAACTATAACGGTCCTAAGGTAGCGAAATTCCTTGTCGGGTAAGTTCCGACCCGCACGAAAGGCGTAACGATCTGGGCACTGTCTCAACGAGAGACTCGGTGAAATTATAGTACCTGTGAAGATGCAGGTTACCCGCGACAGGACGGAAAGACCCCGTGGAGCTTTACTGTAGCCTGATATTGAATTTTGGTACAGCTTGTACAGGATAGGTAGGAGCCTGAGAAGCCGGAGCGCTAGCTTCGGTGGAGGCGTCGGTGGGATACTACCCTGGCTGTATTGAAATTCTAACCCGCACCCCTGATCGGGGTGGGAGACAGTGTCAGGTGGGCAGTTTGACTGGGGCGGTCGCCTCCTAAAGAGTAACGGAGGCGCCCAAAGGTTCCCTCAGAATGGTTGGAAATCATTCGTAGAGTGTAAAGGCACAAGGGAGCTTGACTGCGAGACCTACAAGTCGAGCAGGGACGAAAGTCGGGCTTAGTGATCCGGTGGTTCCGCATGGAAGGGCCATCGCTCAACGGATAAAAGCTACCCCGGGGATAACAGGCTTATCTCCCCCAAGAGTCCACATCGACGGGGAGGTTTGGCACCTCGATGTCGGCTCATCGCATCCTGGGGCTGTAGTCGGTCCCAAGGGTTGGGCTGTTCGCCCATTAAAGCGGTACGCGAGCTGGGTTCAGAACGTCGTGAGACAGTTCGGTCCCTATCCGTCGTGGGCGCAGGAAATTTGAGAGGAGCTGTCCTTAGTACGAGAGGACCGGGATGGACGCACCGCTGGTGTACCAGTTGTCTTGCCAAAGGCATCGCTGGGTAGCTATGTGCGGACGGGATAAGTGCTGAAAGCATCTAAGCATGAAGCCCCCCTCAAGATGAGATTTCCCATAGCGTCAAGCTAGTAAGATCCCTGAAAGATGATCAGGTTGATAGGTCAGAGGTGGAAGCGTGGCGACATGTGGAGCTGACTGATACTAATCGATCGAGGACTTAACCATTTTTAAGTGATTGAACTCGTTTTTTACAAAAAACTTCTTCTGCATTATCTAGTTTTGAGGGAATGAAAACCTCAAATAAATAGTCTGGTAACTATGGCGAGAAGGTCACACCCGTTCCCATACCGAACACGGAAGTTAAGCTTCTCAGCGCCGATGGTAGTTGGGGCATGCGCCCCTGTGAGAGTAGGACGTTGCCAGGCACAAAAAAGAGATAACCCATATAGGTTGTCTCTTTTTTTGTGCCAATAAATGAAAGTGGAAAGTAAACCTCAAAAAGCGGAAAGTAAATTAGAAATTCAAAAAAATAGAAAGCGAAAGGGACCCAAACAAGGAAATTCGGTCCCCGCCACATTTACTTTAAAAGATATTGGTATATCAAAAAGGGTCCTTTTGTCAGCGTAATGTCTAAAAACGAAGCAATAAACGGATAATCCTGATTCGGCATCATTTTTGTTAATTCACTCCACCACTCTGTTTCGTACCGGGCAATCATACTTAAGTTATAAAGCAGTAAATAATGAATCAGCAGCTCAGGAAAGGCGATTAAGTGATTTTTGATAAGCGGCAGGGCAGTGAAACCATCCTCTAGATGAAATTTTAATGGTGAAACAGCAATAGATTCGTTATCATTCAATACCAATCCTAGCCCTTCACCTGAAAATTCAGCTCCCTTTATAAACTTCGATGTTAAATACTCCTTAAAGCGATCTTCAGTCATATGATAATAATCTAAGACAGTTTCAGGGATGATCAGGCGATTTTCATCCCAAGTTAGTTTTGCAAACGTACGCTTTCCCTCAAGTAAAAAGAATAATTCATCAAGTTCAGGTATAAGCTGTAGTAATTCCTCCATGATCACCTTTTCCCCTTCCAATTGTTTCATGTGAAACAATTTTTCTGACATGAAGGGGAAAAGGCCATTTTTTTGAAATTTAACCTCATCCTGAAAAAAGAGATAATTTTGCTTTTTCCTTTTCCTTGTGGAGACACCATGGGCCAAAACAGCCGTTGTCTCCGGATAAAAAGGGTCTGTGCTTAATATACATGCTTTAATTAAATGGACAAGGCCATAAAAAAGTAAAATTGGTTGCAAAATTAACGGGGACTTTTCTGCTTGTTCATAATAAACTTTTCCATGTTCGAGATAATAGAGAAAGGCATAGCCGTTTTCGTAGCTTTTTTGTTCAGGATTTTCTAACTTAAGTTTTTGATAACTAGTCTTTAAATATCGCTGGCAGTACTCAGCCGAAAAGAAACTGCTAAAGCTTTTCCAGCCTTTGTATTCAATATGCAAAATGAGATCACCTTTTTCAGAAGAATCAAACTAATTTATATTCCTTGACAGTATTTTGTCCAATTGATAACCTACAAATAATATTTTTAAATGGAAAAGGAACAGAAGCCGTAAATTCGCTGGGAATAAAGCGCATCCCGGTTCTGCTCACACCGCCTTATATAAGGATAGGTTGGTTCTCTATTTGTATTTTTATGATAGATGTTGTGTGTTAACAATATAAGTTTTTTATGGGAGGCCGTTAAAGTGTGGGAAAGTAAATTTTCTAAAGAGGGTTTAACGTTTGATGATGTTTTATTGATTCCTGGTAAATCCGAGGTACTGCCAAGAGATGTAAGTCTTCAGGTGGAATTATCGCCAAGTGTAAAGCTTAATATTCCAATTATTAGTGCCGGGATGGACACCGTGACCCAATCAGAAATGGCAATTGCCATTGCCCGCCAAGGCGGTTTAGGGATTATCCATAAAAATATGACCATTGAGCAGCAGGCTGAACAGGTTGAAAAGGTTAAAAGGTCTGAAAGCGGGGTTATTACCGACCCATTCTTTTTAACTCCAGAGCACCAAGTATTTGATGCGGAACATTTAATGGGAAAATATCGCATTTCCGGTGTGCCGATTGTTAATAATTTGGAGGAACAGAAGCTTGTCGGAATCATCACGAACAGAGATCTTCGCTTCATCCAAGATCAAGATTATTCATTTAAAATTTCTGATGTCATGACAAAGGAAAACCTGGTAACGGCACCAGTTGGTACGACATTAAAAGAGGCGGAAGAAATCCTTCAGAAATATAAAATTGAAAAATTGCCGCTTGTTAATGATGAAGGTGTGTTGAAAGGATTAATTACGATTAAGGATATTGAAAAAGTAATTGAATTTCCTCACTCTGCAAAAGACAGCCAAGGCCGCTTATTAGCAGGGGCTGCCGTTGGAGTAACAAAAGATACGATGAAACGCGCTGAGGCGCTTATAGCGGCTAATGTGGATGTCCTTGTTGTTGATACTGCTCACGGACATTCAAAAGGTGTTCTTGATACAGTCAAGGAACTTAAAACAGCATTTCCTCAGGTAACAATTGTTGCCGGCAATGTGGCAACCGCTGAAGCAACCAAAGACCTGTTTGAAGCAGGGGCTGATGTCGTGAAGGTAGGAATTGGACCTGGTTCTATTTGCACAACACGGGTTGTTGCCGGCGTTGGTGTACCGCAAATTACAGCCGTCTATGACTGCGCAACAGAAGCACGGAAGCATGGAAAAACGATTATTGCTGACGGCGGCATCAAATACTCAGGGGATATCGTTAAGGCGCTGGCAGCAGGCGGACATGCCGTTATGCTGGGCAGCTTGTTAGCCGGGGTTACTGAGAGCCCTGGAGAGACGGAAATATTCCAAGGACGCCGCTTTAAGGTATATCGCGGCATGGGGTCAGTTGCCGCAATGGAAAAAGGTTCAAAAGATCGATATTTCCAAGAGGATAATAAAAAGTTTGTACCGGAAGGAATTGAAGGCCGCATCCCTTATAAAGGGCCATTAGCAGAGACCATCTATCAATTAATTGGCGGCATACGTTCAGGAATGGGTTATTGCGGTACAAAGGATCTTGAGGCATTACGGACCCAGGCACAATTTATTAAAATGACAGGTGCTGGCCTTAAAGAAAGTCACCCGCACGATGTTCAAATTACAAAAGAGGCACCTAATTATTCACTTTGATACGTTGAAACAGAGAGGCGGCTGCCTCTCTGTTTTTTTGCGTAAAAAAGCGGCTGCCATGTGAAAAAGGTCCTAAGTGAAGAAGCAAAACAAGCAAAATTTATCATAAGATGGTGCTATGCTCCGCCTATGATTTACTAGGCAGTTATGTTAAAATAACCAAGGTGTAATAAAACGTTGGAGGGCTATAAAGTGAATAAACATTTTTATCAGAAGTGCGTTGCTAGTGCGCTGGCACTCGTCATGTTTATCAGCCTATTTGCCGGAGCAAGTACAGCAAAGGCAGAAGCGGCATTAAATGTGAATGCAGATGGGGCCATATTGGTTGACGGAGAAACAGGTAAGGTTTTATATGAAAAGAATGCAGACAGTGTACTAGGAATTGCTAGTATGACAAAAATGATGACAGAATATCTTTTATTAGAGGCAGTTAAAAAGGGTAAAGTGAAATGGGACCGAGAATATACACCTAGTGACCTCGTCTATAAAATTTCCCAAAATCGTGATCTTTCAAACGTCCCGTTACGGGCTGACGGTAAATATACAGTACGTGAATTATATGAAGCAATGGCGATTTACTCTGCAAATGCTGCGACCATTGCCATTGCTGAGGTAATTGGCGGTTCAGAAACAAATTTTGTAAAAATGATGAATGATAAAGGAACTAAGTTAGGGTTGAAGGATTATAAATTCGTCAACTCAACAGGGTTAAATAATCGTGATTACAAAGGGGAGCACCCGCAAGGAACTGGCGCTGAAGAAGAAAATGTCATGTCCTCCCGGGCTGTTGCTACACTTGCGTTACATCTGATTAATGATTTCCCAGATGTATTGAAAACAGCGAGCACCCCGAAGAAAACATTCCGTGAAGGCACAGAAGATAGAATTGAAATGATCAACTGGAACTGGATGCTGCCGGAGTTAGATTTTGGCTATCAAGGCATGGACGGGCTTAAAACCGGGACAACAGATTTTGCCGGCTATTGTTTTACAGGTACGGCTTCCCGTGATGGAAAAAGATTTATTACAGTAGTTCAAAATGCGAAGGACTCCAGCGGAAAAGGCGGGTATAAAGCACGCTTTGATGAAACGAGAAAGATGTTGGATTATGCCTTCAGTAACTACTCAAAAGAAGAGCTTGTTCCAAAACACTACCAAGTGAAGGGGCATAAAACAATCCCAGTCATCAAAGGAAAAGAGGATCAAGTAAAGATTTATACGAAATCTGCCGTTGAAATGGTCGTTCACAATGGCGAAAAAGAAAATTATAAACCAGTCTTAGTACTGGATAAAAAGAAAATCAACAAAAATGGCGAGTTAACGGCACCAATTAAAAAAGGTGAAAAGGTCGGCACTTTAACCATTGAACCGAAAAACGGTGAAAAGGTCAGCTTCATTACAGGGAATGGACAAGCACAGGTGGATGTCATTGCTGCACAAGATGTAGAGAAGGCAAACTGGTTTGTTCTGATGATGCGTGGAATCGGTCATTTCTTTGGTGATGTCTGGCACGGAATTGCCTCAGCTGTTAAGGGATGGTTTTAATTAAGTATCCGCCTACTTCGTCGGGATGGTGAAGGAAGCAAAAGCACAACAATTTGTATAAGGCTGTTGCAAATTGCTAATAATTATAGTAAATTATTAAACAAAACTATAATGCTAAAAGCAATGAGAGGAACTAGTAACAGGAACATCACTCCAAAAGAGAGCCGGTGGCAGGTGTGAACCGGCGGGTGAAACTTGTGAATCCATCCTCGAGCAAGGTATGGAACACCTCCAATTCAGAGGTAAGTAAGTACTTTCGGTAGAAACCGTTACATTTTTTTTGAGGTGGGCAGCATTGGCTGTCAACCAGGGTGGTATCGCGACTAACTCTCGTCCCTGTATTTGGGGCGGGAGTTTTTTATTTTATGGCTCTGTTAAAGTTTATTGTTGATTTTGAACCACTGTTGATTGGAGCGGAAGCCGCGAGACTCCTGCGGGAGCAGCGGGACAGGTGAGACCCCACAGGCGCTTTAGCGCTGAGGAGGCTCACCGCCCGCCCCGCGAACCGCTCGCGGCTGTAGCGGAAATCAACAGCCATGCTTAGCAGAGTCTATTTTATAAAAGAAAAGGGAGTGTCTAAACATGCTGGATATTAAAGTATTAAGGGCTAATTTTGCCGAAGTAAAAGAAAAGCTGCAACATCGCGGTGAGGATTTAACAGATTTAGGCCGGTTTGAGGAGCTTGATCAAAAAAGACGCGAGTTAATTGTTGAAACTGAAAAATTAAAAAGCAAAAAGAATGAGGTTTCCCAGCAGGTTGCCGCATTAAAACGTGAGAAGCAGGATGCCGATCATTTAATTAAAGAAATGCGTGAGGTAGGCGATCAAATTAAAGTGCTTGATGACGAGCTCCGCGCGGTAGAAGAAGTTCTAGACAATTTACTGCTTAGCATTCCCAATATCCCGCATGAAAGTGTTCCGATCGGGGAAACAGAGGATGAAAATGTTGAGATTCGAAAATGGGGCCAAGTACGTGAGTTTGGATTTGAAGCGAAGCCGCACTGGGACCTTGCTGACCAATTAGGGATCCTTGACTTTGAACGGGCAGGTAAGGTTACCGGCAGCCGATTTGTCTTTTATAAAGGGCTGGGGGCCCGTTTAGAGCGTGCGTTAATGAGTTTCATGCTTGACCTTCATGTCGATGAACATGGCTATACGGAAATCCTGCCGCCATATATGGTCAACCGCACTAGCATGACCGGCACAGGCCAATTGCCAAAGTTTGAAGAGGATGCCTTTTTAATCGATAGCGAAGATTATTTCCTCATCCCTACTGCTGAGGTGCCTGTTACCAACTATCACCGTGATGAAATATTAAGCGGCGAGGAACTGCCAATCAAGTTTGCTGCCTACAGCGCGTGCTTCCGTTCTGAGGCGGGGTCAGCAGGTCGTGATACAAGGGGACTGATCCGTCAGCACCAATTCAATAAGGTTGAGCTTGTTAAGTTTGTGAAGCCGGAAGATTCATATGAGGAGCTTGAGAAACTGACACATGATGCCGAGCGGGTATTGCAATTGCTTGAGCTGCCATACCGCGTTTTAAGCATGTGCACCGGTGACCTTGGCTTTACGGCAGCGAAAAAGTACGATATTGAGGTGTGGATCCCAAGCTACGAAACCTACCGTGAGATTTCTTCTTGCAGTAATTTCGAGGCATTCCAAGCACGCCGTGCCAATATCCGCTTCCGCCGCGACAATAAAGCGAAGCCAGAGCATGTGCATACATTAAACGGATCTGGCCTTGCGATTGGCCGCACGGTCGCCGCCATTTTAGAAAACTACCAGCAGGAGGACGGCAGTGTCGTCATTCCAACTGTACTACGTCCTTATATGGGCGGCCGTGAGGTCATAACACTGTAAAAATATAAAATACCGGACGGATTTCTTCTCCGTCCGGTATTTTATATAAATATGTTTGACACAGTATGAAATATATGATAAATTACATTTTGTCGATACGGAGGAATACCCAAGTCCGGCTGAAGGGATCGGTCTTGAAAACCGACAGGCGGGTTAAACCGCGCGGGGGTTCGAATCCCTCTTCCTCCGCCATCTATATTTACAATCGCGCATAAAAACTGGAGATAAAATCCGTTACATTCGATGTAACGGATTTTTTTTATAAACAAAAACACCTATTAAAAACTAGGTGTCTTCGTTCTGTTCAGTATTTCATTTAATTTATCTTCTACATCACGGCAGACTCTCAAGGAATCCTCTTTGCTTTTTACCACGTCAGTCGTATCCATATCAATCACGAGTACTTCACTCGCATTATATTGATCCATGACCCATTCATCGTAACCCTTCCACACTTCGAAGTAGTACTCCTTTAATTCCGGGTTAATTTCAAAGCTTCGGCCGCGGGCCATAATCCGGTCAATAACGGTATCAAACGAACCTTTTAAATACACCATTAAATCAGGAGCCTTTTTTGGCAGCTCATTCAGTTCTTCCAACATGTTATCAACGAGATCTTCATAAATTTTGAACTCCAGTTGAGAGATTCTGCCTAAGTTTTTATTCACATAAGCAAAATACCAATCCTCATAAATCGAGCGGTCTTGAATCGTGTAAATCGGTTCACGCCAATTGATACAATCTTTCACTGTCTTGAAGCGTTTATTTAGGAAAAATAACTGCAGCAGGAAAGGAATTCTCCGTGCATCTAACTCCTCCGGTGTCAACTCATAATAAAGCGGAAGAATGGGATTATCATCGACCGCCTCATAAAATACCTTACTTTCAATCCCTTTATTTTTAAAGTGTGCACTCAATGTGTCGGCTACACTTGTTTTTCCGAGTCCAATCATACCACCAATAACGATACTCACGAACATCCCCCTGTTCTATATGTTGGTCCAGCTGTTTGTTTCAATCTCGCTGCTAATTTCTCAAAGATATGATTTAAATCCTGTTCACTTTTTACAAAATCCAGCTCATCACCGCTAAAGCGGAGAACAGGGATTTCTGGATGTTCTTTTTCAAAAGCCGCCATTGTATTTTCATAGTCCATTGAAAGCTGCTCTAAATATAACGGGCTGATGTTTTTCTCGACTTCGCGCCCTCTAATTTTAATTCTCTTTAATAGTGTATCTAAACTTGCATTCAAATAAATAATGACATTGGGCTTTGGCATATCTTCAGTCAGGATTTGATAAATTTTATAATACTTTTTGTATTCATCCTCATTTAGGGTCCGAGTAGCAAATATCAAGTTTTTAAAAATATGATAGTCTGCGACAACTGACTTGTTCTGGCTTAAGTAATGGGTATTGATATCCCCTAATTGTTTAAAGCGATTGCAGAGAAAAAACATCTCCGTTTGAAAACTCCATTCCTCAATGTTGTCATAAAATTTTCCTAAGAATGGATTTTCGTCAACAATCTCTTTTAATAAAGCAAACTGAAACTGTTCTGAAATGGCTTTTGCGAGCGATGTTTTTCCCACACCAATCGGCCCTTCAACGGTAATAAAGGGTGTATCCCCCATTATAAAGTCCTCCTTTGTAGCTCCCTGCACTCTCTATGATTAACCGGATTACATTGGTTCAATTATTTTATTTATATATCTAAAACTAAGACACAAATGATATTTTATCACAATCCACTACAGGAATGGATATGGAAAATTTAGTAGAAGTGAAGTTCGTGGCAAAAATATGAAAAAACTGCCGAAACTCGGCAGTTTTTGTCGTTAAAATATTTTAGCCGATAAGATAGTGTAACTTTCTTATCAGGCATATGGGCAACTGTGCCTCTGTCTTCGCCTAACGGCTCGCCAATCGGCGGGTTTTCTTTATGTTCCCCTTTTTGTCACATTGAAATTATCGACGATGAGCAGCCAGTTTTGCGGGAAGGCCAACCCAAGCTTCCAATAGCTCATCCCCCTGATATTCAGCTCTTTAATTAAGTCAAACTTGGCCTGAATAGAGCGGGCATCCTCAAACCAAACCTCGTGTTGTTTACCAGCATCGCTATATTTGAAAAAGGGTGCCTGTGCTTTCGTATCATATTGAATAGGGACATTGTGTTTTGCTGCCAGCTGGATGGCTTGCTGGGGGCTTACGGCCTTGGCTACGGTTCCCTGAACGAATGGAAGTGTCCAATCATAGCCATAAAGATTTTGACCCATGAGAATTTTGTTCGATGGCATTTCGGTAATAGCGTATTCCAACACCTTTCTGACTGGATCAATAGGAGAAACTGCCATCGCAGGGCCGCCGCTATAGCCCCATTCATACGTCATGATCACGACAAAGTCCGAGATTTCGCCGTGAGCTTTATAATCATGGCCTTCATACCATTTTCCTTTTTGCGTTGCACTTGTTTTGGGGGCAAGCGCAGTCGACATCAGCCAGCCTTCACTCTTAAAGCGCTGTTTCGCCTTTCGTAAAAAATTATTGTAGGCCTCGCGGTCGGCAGGGCGTAAAAACTCAAAGTCAAAATGAATATCGCGGAATCCATATTTTTTTGCTGTTGCAACAATATTATTGATAAATTTATTTTGGATGGCCGTATCATTTAAGAGAATGCGGCCGAGTTCATCGCTAAATTGATCATTCTCCTGATTGTTAATCACCATCATTAAGACGTTGCGGTTGGCCTTAGCAATCGCAGGGAAATTATTCAATAAGGGCTCTTTCAAACCGCCATCACGCAGTGCCTGAAAACTGAACGGAGCCAAGTAGGTCAGATATGGTGCGGCCTCACGGGCGCTGCTTTCTAATACTGGGGCGACCGTAGTGCCGCGCGGTTCAACGTATGCATTAAACTCAGCACTCCTTTTTTTTCCCTGAGGTATATAGAGACGAAGCCCGACATTCAGCGGCTGATTCACGTTGATGCGATTGATATTTGCAAGTTCCTGATAGGGGACGCCCACTTTCCTGGCAATGGAAAATAGAGAATCTCCCGGCTGTACGAAGTAAAAATGGCCGATGATCGGAATGACAATTGATTGTCCGATAACCAGATTATTTGGATTTGGTAATTCATTTGCCTCAATAATATCTTGAACGGTTGTATGATAGGATCTAGCAATCGTCGTTAATGTTTCATTGCTCTTTATGACATGGATTTGCATCCAATATCCCTCCCCGTAAACTGCGCTACCGCTATTTTATGAGGGCGGGGAGGGATACATGATAGGTAATTGATAAATTTCGTGATTACTTGGTTGAATGTTCGCCTTAAGCACGTTTTCCATCATCATGAGGGCATACAAATTATCCTCATCTGCTACTGATGCAATGCAATCTTTGGGAACCATCAGCTGATATTCTCGCATATAGGCATCATTTGCCGAAAATAATACACAAATATTACCGGCAATTCCTGTGAGTAGGAGCGTATTAACTTTTAGCTGATGAAGCAGGGTGTTTAAGGCTGTGCCATAAAAGGCAGAATGCTTTGGCTTGATTAAAAAGTAATCATTGGCTTCCGGCAGTAATTGTTCAAAGACAGGCAGGCTGTCTTCATTGCGGCAAAAGTCAATAATTTTATGAAAATCAGCCAGCCATAAATTATAATGGTCATTGACGAAAATGACTGGCAGCTTTTGCTTATTAAATTGATTTTTTAAAAATTTGATCGGCGCCGCAATTTGCCGGGCCTTTTTGGCAAGAATGGGGCCATGAGAAAAATCAAAGTTGTTAATCATGTCAATAATTAAGAGCGCAGGGCGGGTATCATTCATTTGCCTCCCTCCTTCTTGTTTATTTTGGAATGGTACAGGGGTTTTTATCCTATTAGGGTTTGTAAAGGCGGTTTTAACATGGAAGTTGATTATAACCAGGACGAATATTTTATGAGAGAAGCAATAGAGGAAGCGAAAAAGGCAGAGGAATTAAATGAGGTGCCAATCGGTGCAGTATTGGTGATCGACGGTGAAATTATTTCCCGGGCCCATAATTTACGGGAAAGCGACCAAAACGCGATCGCGCATGCTGAACTGCTGGCCATCGATCAAGCGTGCAGGGAGATTGGGTCATGGCGGCTCGAGGAATCCACTTTGTATGTTACACTAGAGCCATGCCCAATGTGTTCCGGAGCGATTATTTTATCAAGGGTTAAAAGAGTCGTCTACGGTGCTGTTGATCCAAAAGGAGGCTGTGCCGGCACCCTCATGAATCTCTTGCAGGATTCACGCTTCAATCACCAATGCGAGGTAACAAAGGGTGTATTAGAATCACAGTGCGGTCAAATGCTCTCAGATTTTTTTCGGAAAATAAGGGATAGAAAAAAAATGGAGAAGCAAAAAAGAAACCAAACTCCATCAGACAACTTACAATAATTTACAACTGATAAAGATTGCTTTTTTTCAGGAATGGTTGTATTATAAAGAGGCGTCAGATAAGGACGCACTAAAAATTTGGTATCAATTTTGCCGTGCTAGGTGGGGAGGTAGCGGTGCCCTGTACTCGCAATCCGCTCTAGCGAGACTGAATCCCTTCCTGAGGCTGATCGTCTGTAGGGTCTGCCTTAAGTAAGTGGTGTTGACGCCCTGGTCCTGCGCAATGGGAATCCATGAACCATGTCAGGTCCGGAAGGAAGCAGCATTAAGTGGACGCTCCCATGTGCCGCAGGGTTGCCTGGGCCGAGCTAACTGCTTAAGTAACGCTTATGGACGTCAGTCGAAGGAAGGTGCACGGCAGTTATAGTACATAAATTAACTCATCTCAGATTTGGGGTGAGTTTTTTGTTATTCTTTTTGTAAAAAAGAATTGAGATACGTTATAATAGATGAGATGAAAAAAATTGAAGGGGGCGGTGTCAATTGGCTTATCAAGCTTTATATCGTGTTTGGCGGCCTCAAGAATTTATTGATGTAGTAGGACAAGAACATGTGACCAAGACATTGCAAAACGCCCTGCTTCAACAAAAAATCTCCCATGCCTATCTTTTTTCCGGGCCAAGAGGGACAGGTAAAACGAGTGCGGCAAAAATATTAGCCAAGGCAATCAACTGTGAGCGTGCACCGGTTTCTGAACCTTGTAATGAATGTGCGGCATGCCGGGGAATTACCAACGGTACAATACCAGATGTGTTAGAATTTGATGCTGCTTCTAACTCCCGAGTGGAAGAAATGCGGGATGTTCTCGACAAGGTCAAATTTGCTCCAACTGCCGTAGACTACAAGGTCTACATCATCGATGAAGTGCATATGCTATCCATTAGTGCCTTTAATGCTTTATTAAAAACGTTGGAAGAACCGCCGAAACATGTCATTTTTATTCTGGCCACAACAGAACCTCACAAAATCCCATTAACGATTATTTCAAGATGTCAGCGTTTCGACTTTAGACGGATTACCGCAGGATCCATTGTCAAGCGGATGAAATTAATTGTAGATGAAACGGGTGTCGACTGTGAGGATCGTGCCTTGCAAATGATTGCACGTGCAGCGGAAGGCGGTATGCGGGACGCGTTAAGTTTATTAGATCAGGCGATTTCTTACAGCGAGGATCATGTCACTGTAGAAGATGCATTAACCGTCACAGGTTCTGTATCGCAAGGGTTCCTGAACAAATTAGCACAAGCCTTTCAAGAGGGTGAAGTGGCAAATGGTTTAGAAGCATTGGATGAGCTTTTATATCATGGAAAAGATCCAGCGAGATTCATTGAGGATTTGATTTTATTTTACCGTGATATGCTGCTTTATAAAACGGCCCCAAATCTCGAAGAATCACTAGAACGAGTCATGCTTGATGATGAGTTTCGTGAGATGGCGGAGGCTATTTCGACAGAACAAATCTACCAGCTTATTGACCTGTTAAATAAGACACAGCAAGAAATGCGCTGGACAAACCATCCAAGAGTTTTCCTTGAAGTGGCCATTGTTAAGCTTTGCCAATTAGAAGTAAAACAAGTAACTCCGTCAGAGCCGGCCCATATAGAGCAACTACTAACAAGAATTGAACAGCTGGAGTCGGAGCTGCAGCACTTAAAGGAAAACGGAGTGGCACCAGCAGCAGTACAAGAAGCGGCATCACAGCCGCAAAAGCCGGCCCAAAGATCGTCGAAAAAGGCATTCCAGCCGGCAGTTGGAAAAATAAATGAAGTGCTAAAGCAGGCAACAAAGAGCGATTTAAATCTTATTAAATCAAATTGGGCTGAAATGAGGGATGGGCTTTTGAAGTCACAGGCCGCCCTGTTAAATGATGCCGAACCGATTGCCGCTTCAGCCGATGCTTTTATCATTAAATTCAAACACGAAATGATTTGCCAAATGGCAATGAGCCGCAGCGATTTTCTCGATGCAGTCATTGCTGCTTTATATAAATTAGCCGGCAAACGATTTTCCATTTTAGGTGTCCCTGAGGATCAATGGCTGCCTATTCGCGAAAGTTTCCTAAACAGCCAGCACGGCGAAGAAGGAGAATTTAGCGGGCCGACTAAGGGAAGAAGAACCACATATAACTGAAGCTAAGAAATTATTTGGCGATGAATTTGTGGAAATAGTTGACTAAAAAATAATTGGAGGTATGACGTAATGATGCGTGGCGGTGGAAATATGCAAAATATGATGAAGCAAATGCAAAAAATGCAAAAGAAAATGGCAGAAGCACAGGAACAATTAGGTGAAGAGAAAATTGAAGGAACGGCTGGCGGCGGCATGGTAAAAGTAATTGTAACCGGTCATAAAGAAGTGGTAGATGTACAAATTAAACCTGAAGCAGTGGATCCTGATGATATTGAAATGCTGCAGGACCTTGTCCTTGCTGCAACAAACGATGCCCTTAAAAAAGCAGAAGAGTTAACCAACAATACAATGGGGCAGTTTACAAAAGGAATGAACCTGCCGTTTTAATAAGAAAAGCGGAAGCGCCCTGGTCAGCGGTGTATGGTCTCCTCGAAAAAGCTAACGCTTTTTCTTCGTGCGATGCCTATGCTGCCGAAGCTTTCCTTGTGGAGCGCTCCAACTGAGATAAAGGAAACACGAAGAGCCGGAGGCGAATCGATGTTGACTTATCGTAGGGCGGAGAGCGAAGGACACTAGCCGCTAGGGCGCTGAAGCTGGACAATTCTCAAAGTCAAAAATCATATACTTTTTTAGTCTTTTAAAAAGGTATAACCGGGTGTTAGCACCCTTAGAGGGGAAAAATATAAATGCATTATCCTGAACCAATTTCTAAGCTGATTGACAGTTTTATGAAGCTGCCGGGTATTGGTCCGAAGACAGCTTCACGTCTGGCTTTTTATGTCTTAAGTATGAAAGAAGATACGGTGCTTGATTTTGCAAAAGCACTTGTCAATGCAAAACGGAATCTTACCTACTGTTCTGTCTGCGGCCATATCACTGATCAAGACCCATGCTATATATGCGAAGATCAGAGCCGGGATAAGGCGATCATTTGTGTCGTTCAAGATCCAAAGGATGTCATTGCGATGGAAAAGATGAAAGAATTCCATGGATTGTACCATGTCCTGCATGGGGCAATTTCTCCGATGGATGGGATTGGCCCTGAAGATATAAATATTCCTGATTTGCTTAAGCGGCTCCAGGATGAAACCGTCCAGGAAGTTATCCTTGCAACCAACCCTAATATAGAGGGTGAAGCAACAGCCATGTATATCTCCCGTTTGTTAAGACCTTCAGGAATTAAGACAACGAGAATTGCTCATGGATTGCCGGTTGGCGGAGATCTTGAGTATGCTGACGAGGTAACCTTATCCAAAGCCCTAGAAGGACGACGAGAATTATAGACCGGAGGAATGGATGATGTTTTTTCGGCGAAAAGGACGGCTTCGAAAAGAATATGATGAAAAGCTGTTAACACAGCTCAACCGATATAGAGATCATTGGCAGCAAGAAAAACTGCTTTTGGAAAAAAGCTTCGATCCTTCCAATGAAGTCGTTTGTCAAACAAAAGTAGCGGAAGCCAAATATATTTTTCTATTAAGAGAAGCAAAGCAGCGCAATGTCACTTTAATAAGATAAGTAAAAAAGCTAGTCCTCTTCCATAGGTCTATTCTTCCTGACTTGTACATATAGTGTCAGTAAAGGGACTTTAGAAGGGGGTTAGCTTTTTTGGAACCAATTTTCGTTATATCTATTTTAGGAGGACTAATCCTTTTATTGTTATTCTCTGGGGCGCAGTTTAAGCCTGCCCGATTTGTCGGCCAAGCTTCCATAAAATTTTTAATTGGGGCACTCCTATTATTTTTCTTAAATGTAGCCGGCAATAGGTACGGAATCCATGTTCCCATCAATTTTGCAACATCAGCCGTTTCGGGTTTCTTAGGTATTCCGGGTTTATTTGCATTAGTAGCCATTCAACAATGGGTGATCTAAAAGGAACAGGCCGCTGTAAACAGCGGTTTTTCTTTTTTCTAAAACAATTTTCAAAAAAGGTATTGACCATACGTGTAAAATGATTTAATATATTAAAAGTCGCCACTAAGACGCGATGGCTTGATTAAAAAAAGTTATTGACTTTTGGTTGATAACTTGATATGATAATAAAGTCGTCTTTGAGCGACAATGGTATTTGTTCTTTGAAAACTAAACAAACAAAAAAACGTCAACAAACAATAAATTATTAGTTTTTTCTATAGAAACTAAGCTAACGTTTTAAATTATGAGCTAATCAACTCAACTTTTTTGGAGAGTTTGATCCTGGCTCAGGACGAACGCTGGCGGCGTGCCTAATACATGCAAGTCGAGCGAATCAATGGGAGCTTGCTCCTGTTGGTTAGCGGCGGACGGGTGAGTAACACGTGGGCAACCTGCCTGTAAGACTGGGATAACTTCGGGAAACCGGAGCTAATACCGGATAATTCTTTTCCTCTCATGAGGAAAAGCTGAAAGTCGGTTTCGGCTGACACTTACAGATGGGCCCGCGGCGCATTAGCTAGTTGGTGAGGTAACGGCTCACCAAGGCGACGATGCGTAGCCGACCTGAGAGGGTGATCGGCCACACTGGGACTGAGACACGGCCCAGACTCCTACGGGAGGCAGCAGTAGGGAATCTTCCACAATGGACGAAAGTCTGATGGAGCAACGCCGCGTGAGCGATGAAGGCCTTCGGGTCGTAAAGCTCTGTTGTTAGGGAAGAACAAGTATCGGAGTAACTGCCGGTACCTTGACGGTACCTAACCAGAAAGCCACGGCTAACTACGTGCCAGCAGCCGCGGTAATACGTAGGTGGCAAGCGTTGTCCGGAATTATTGGGCGTAAAGCGCGCG
>NZ_JBMPZU010000095.1:22500-51624 GCF_049463095.1 Neobacillus sp. 19
GAGTGACTCTGCGCCGAAAATGTACCGGGGCTAAACGTATCACCGAAGCTGTGGATTGACACCGTTGGTGTCAGTGGTAGGAGAGCGTTCTAAGGGCGTTGAAGCTAGACCGTAAGGACTGGTGGAGCGCTTAGAAGTGAGAATGCCGGTATGAGTAGCGAAAGATGAGTGAGAATCTCATCCACCGTATGCCTAAGGTTTCCTGAGGAAGGCTCGTCCGCTCAGGGTTAGTCGGGACCTAAGCCGAGGCCGAAAGGCGTAGGCGATGGACAACAGGTTGATATTCCTGTACCACCTATGAATCGTTTGAGTGATGGGGGGACGCAGGAGGATAGGGTAAGCGCGCTGTTGGATATGCGCGTCTAAGCAGTTAGGCTGGTGAACAGGAAAATCCGTTCACCGTAAAGGCTGAGCTGTGACAGCGAGGGAAATTTAGTACCGAAGTTCCTGATTCCACACTGCCAAGAAAAGCCTCTAGCGAGATTCAAGGTGCCCGTACCGCAAACCGACACAGGTAGGCGAGGAGAGAATCCTAAGGTGAGCGAGAGAACTCTCGTTAAGGAACTCGGCAAAATGACCCCGTAACTTCGGGAGAAGGGGTGCTCTTTAGGGTTCATAGCCCTGAAGAGCCGCAGTGAATAGGCCCAGGCGACTGTTTAGCAAAAACACAGGTCTCTGCGAAGCCGCAAGGCGAAGTATAGGGGCTGACGCCTGCCCGGTGCTGGAAGGTTAAGAGGAGGGGTTAGCGCAAGCGAAGCTCTGAATCGAAGCCCCAGTAAACGGCGGCCGTAACTATAACGGTCCTAAGGTAGCGAAATTCCTTGTCGGGTAAGTTCCGACCCGCACGAAAGGCGTAACGATCTGGGCACTGTCTCAACGAGAGACTCGGTGAAATTATAGTACCTGTGAAGATGCAGGTTACCCGCGACAGACGAAAGACCCCGTGGAGCTTTACTGTAGCCTGATATTGAATTTTGGTACAGCTTGTACAGGATAGGTAGGAGCCTGAGAAGCCGGAGCGCTAGCTTCGGTGGAGGCGTCGGTGGGATACTACCCTGGCTGTATTGAAATTCTAACCCGCACCCCTGATCGGGGTGGGAGACAGTGTCAGGTGGGCAGTTTGACTGGGGCGGTCGCCTCCTAAAGAGTAACGGAGGCGCCCAAAGGTTCCCTCAGAATGGTTGGAAATCATTCGTAGAGTGTAAAGGCACAAGGGAGCTTGACTGCGAGACCTACAAGTCGAGCAGGGACGAAAGTCGGGCTTAGTGATCCGGTGGTTCCGCATGGAAGGGCCATCGCTCAACGGATAAAAGCTACCCCGGGGATAACAGGCTTATCTCCCCCAAGAGTCCACATCGACGGGGAGGTTTGGCACCTCGATGTCGGCTCATCGCATCCTGGGGCTGTAGTCGGTCCCAAGGGTTGGGCTGTTCGCCCATTAAAGCGGTACGCGAGCTGGGTTCAGAACGTCGTGAGACAGTTCGGTCCCTATCCGTCGTGGGCGCAGGAAATTTGAGAGGAGCTGTCCTTAGTACGAGAGGACCGGGATGGACGCACCGCTGGTGTACCAGTTGTCTTGCCAAAGGCATCGCTGGGTAGCTATGTGCGGACGGGATAAGTGCTGAAAGCATCTAAGCATGAAGCCCCCCTCAAGATGAGATTTCCCATAGCGTCAAGCTAGTAAGATCCCTGAAAGATGATCAGGTTGATAGGTCAGAGGTGGAAGCGTGGCGACATGTGGAGCTGACTGATACTAATCGATCGAGGACTTAACCATTTTTAAGTGATTGAACTCGTTTTTTACAAAAAACTTCTTCTGCATTATCTAGTTTTGAGGGAATGAAAACCTCAAATAAATAGTCTGGTAACTATGGCGAGAAGGTCACACCCGTTCCCATACCGAACACGGAAGTTAAGCTTCTCAGCGCCGATGGTAGTTGGGGCATGCGCCCCTGTGAGAGTAGGACGTTGCCAGGCACATGAAAAGGACAATCCGAGAGGATTGTTTTTTTGCGTATAGTGAAAAAGTACGAAGAGTTTTTGAAGAAAACAGATATAGACATACACCCAATTGGCGGTTACGACATACTATAATAAAGGATGCCACGGGTGATGAGAATTCAAAAAATTGTATACAAATTGGACATTAAGGACAGAATGGGTGTATGGAGGTGGGAGGATTGAGTTCATTTTTAGCACATAAACACTATTATGTAGAAACATGCGTTATTTGTGAAAATCAAAAATCGAAAGGCATACATCTATACACTTCTTTTATTTGTACTGAATGTGAAAATGATTTAATTCAAACAGATACAAATGATCCAAAATATAAATATTTCCTAAAGCAGCTAAGGAAAATTACAAATCCAGAAATTTTCTCTTAAACAAGTCCTTTATGGGCTTTATTTTTTTGCGGAAATTGGGAAATAGATTGGTTTTTTGTTAAAATAGATAGGACTCTTAAAAGGAAGAAAGAATAGATGAACAATCAACAGAAAAGACCTCTATATGATGCCTTAACACACCATGTAAAGAAGCAGCCAATCTCATTTCACGTCCCAGGACATAAATACGGCTGGATCAATCAGTTAGACCACAGCCACAGACACGACCGCGATCACTTTTTTGATCAGCTATTAAAAATTGATGCAACGGAAATTTCAGGGCTAGATGATCTGCATTCACCTGAAGGGCCAATCTTGGAAGCGGAACTATTGCTGTCTGAGTTATACCACTCGAAGAAGAGCTTTTTCCTTGTGAACGGATCAACGGTGGGCAATCTTGCAATGATCATGGCAGTCTGTACAGAAGGGGCGCATGTTCTTGTCCAAAGAAATTGCCATAAGTCTGTGTTACATGCGCTTAGATTAGCGAAAGCATGCCCTGTATTTCTAGATCCGGAATATAATCAGGAATGGAAAGTTGCAGGCGGGGTCAGCCTTGAAACGGTTATGCAGGCGATTCATCTTTATCCAGACGCTAAAGCCATCCTTTTAACCTACCCGACCTATTATGGGTTAACATATAACATACAAGAAATCATTGATTTGTGCCACCTTCATCAAATCCCCGTATTGGTGGATGAGGCTCATGGGGCACATTTTATTGCCGGGCTCCTTTTCCTGCATCAGCATTGCAATTAGGTGCTGACATCGTTGTGCAATCAGCACATAAGACATTGCCGGCCATGACAATGGGTTCATTTTTACATGTAAATAGTAACCTGGTCAGCTTGGAAAAAGTGAAGGACTATCTTGAAGTATTTCAGTCCAGCAGCCCATCCTACCCGATTATGGCCTCGCTGGACTTAGCGAGGAGTTACTTAGGTACATACGAACAAAGGGATTTAGCTTTTTTACTGGCTGAAATTAAGCACTTTAAAGAGGCGTTAGCCGTGATTCCCGCGATAATTGTGTTAGATTTTCCTGATGGCCATGGTGATGTTTTAAAAATGACGATACAGTCAAGGTGCGGCTTAAGCGGATTTGAACTTCAAAAGAGATTGGAAGAATACAGCATATATACAGAATTAGCAGATCCAAATAATGTTTTATTTATCCTGCCTTTATTAAAGGAAGGACAGCAATATCCATTAGAAGAGACGGTATCGAGAATAAAAATGGCATTCGCCAGCTTACCTGTGATCAAACGGAAGGAAGAGTTTCACATCAATAGTCAAAAAATCACAGAGTTAGCAGTTCCTTTTGAAAAAATGGATAGGTTGACAGTGGATGAGGCTGCAATTGCGGAAGCAGAAGGTCTGGTTTGTGCAGAAACAATCACCCCTTATCCGCCAGGTATACCATTGTTAATAAAGGGAGAAAGGATAACAGCACTAAAACTGAGTCAGCTTCAGCAGCTGGTAGAAACCGGTGCACGCTTTCAAGGTGGCTCCACCATTAAAAATGGGTTAATCAAGACATTTCATACAACGTAAGATTCATAAGTTTCTGGAGGTAGTATGTACATGAGCAGTGGAATTTTTATAACATTCGAGGGGCCGGATGGTGCTGGAAAGACAACCATTATGGAGATGGCGGCGAAGCAATTTCCGGAGGCACTAGTAACTAGGGAACCCGGCGGGATTGATATCGCGGAGCAAATCCGAAAAGTGATTCTGGATAAAGATAACACAGCAATGGACCCTCGAACCGAAGCCCTGCTTTATGCAGCAGCAAGGAGACAGCATTTAATGGAAAAGGTAAAACCGGCATTAAACGCAGGAAGAGTTGTGCTTTGTGACCGGTTTGTCGATAGTTCATTAGCCTATCAGGGGTATGCACGCGGATTAGGAATAGACGAGGTCTTTACGATTAATCAGTTTGCGATTCAGGATTTAATGCCTGAACTGACCATCTACTTTGATATTGAACCGGAGTTGGGACTGAAGCGGATTAATAAAAATAAAGGACGGGAAATTAACCGGCTGGATTTGGAAAATCTCGATTTCCACAAAAAGGTGAGAGAGGGATACTACTTATTAATGGAACGTTTTCCGAATAGAATTGCCCGGATTGATGCTTCAGGACCAGTGGATGAGGTATTCCAAAAAACGATAAAACTAATAGAAGGAAAATTAGCTGAAAAAAGGCCGTAATCGGCCTTTTTTTGTATAATTACCTGTTATAATAAAAGTAGAGTAAACTAGAGTTGGACGAAATAAAGGAGAGGGTGTTCGAATGAAACTCATTATTGCCGTTGTTCAAGACCAGGATAGCAACCGTTTATCGAAAGCATTAGTTGATCATAATTTTAGAGCAACCAAGTTAGCTAGTACAGGTGGATTTTTGAAGTCGGGGAACACCACTTTTATCATAGGTACCGAGGATATTCGGGTTGATAAGGCTCTCCAAATTATTAAGGACAATTGCAAATCGAGAGATCAGCTTGTCGCTCCTGTCTCGCCAATGGGAGGGAATGCCGATTCTTATGTCCCTTACCCGGTAGAGGTTGAAGTAGGCGGCGCAACAGTCTTTGTCCTGCCAATTGAGCAATACCTGCATTTTTAAGAATATAGATAAAAGTGAGTGATTAGCTTGGGAAAAACATGGGATCAACTAGAAGAACTTCAGCCAACGGTGTTGAAAATGTTAAAAAACAGCTTGGTGAAAAATCGAGTGGCCCATGCGTACCTTTTTGAAGGCATGAGAGGGACAGGAAAAAAGGAAGTAGGGTTATTACTAACGAAGGCCCTTTTTTGCGAGTCGGTAGTAGATGGCTATAAACCTTGCGAAGCATGTAATAATTGCCGGCGGATCAATCATGGCAACCACCCTGACGTCCATATTGTCGAGCCGGATGGCTTGTCGATTAAAGTAGATCAGATTAGAAGCCTGCAAGCAGAGTTTTCAAAAAAGGGAGTTGAATCCCTGAAAAAGGTATACCTGATTTCTCATGCCGATAAAATGAGCAATAGTGCCTCGAATAGTTTGCTAAAGTTTCTTGAGGAACCAAGCCCGGGAACAGTCGCATTTCTATTAACAGAGCAGCTGCAGCAAATACTGCCAACCATCCTTTCTAGATGCCAAGTATTGGCATTCCATCCATTGGCACCGCAAATGATGAGGAAACAGCTTATTGAAAATGGCGTGGAATCAGTAAAGGCACCGCTCCTTGCGCAGTTAACCAACAATTTGGATGAAGCCCTTACATTAAATGTCGATGAATGGTTTGCACAAGCCCAAAAAATAGTGGTAAAATTATATGAGGTGTTGAAAAAAAATCCGCTTGAAGTGATGGTAACGCTTCAGGAAGAATGGTTTTTACACTTCAAAGAAAAAGAACAGATTCAACGTGGTTTAGATCTTTTACTTCTTATTTTTAAGGATTTACTTTATATACAACTAGATAAAGAGGAGCAAATTGTTTTCAGAGCAGAAAGTGAACGGTTAAAGCAATTTGCCCTTCAAACATCTGGACGGCGCTTATCGGATCAAATGGCAGCGATACTTGATGCTAAAAGGAAGCTGCAGGCAAATATGAATCCTCAGCTGATGATGGAACAGCTTGTGTTAAAATTGCAGGAGGGATCTTCATTTGTATGATGTTGTAGGAGTACGCTTTAAAAAGGCGGGAAAAATTTATTATTTTGATCCTGGAGACCTCTCAATCCAAAAGGATGACTTTGTCATTGTCGAAACGGTCCGCGGCGTCGAATACGGCAGGGCGGTTGTTGCCCGAAAACAGGTTGAGGAGCACGATGTCGTCCTTCCATTAAAAAAAGTCGTCAGAATTGCCGACCAGAAGGATCGCATGATTGTTGAGGAAAATAGACAGGAAGCTAAAGAGGCTTACGAAGTTTGTAATGCTAAGGTGAATGAGCATCAGTTGGATATGAAACTGGTTGATGTTGAATATACATTTGATCGAAACAAGGTCATCTTCTACTTTACCGCTGATGGAAGAGTCGATTTTCGTGAGCTGGTAAAAGATTTAGCAGCCATTTTTCGGACACGCATTGAATTACGCCAGATTGGCGTCCGTGATGAAGCAAAGATGCTTGGCGGAATTGGACCGTGCGGCCGAATGCTGTGCTGCTCAACCTTTTTAGGTGATTTTGATCCGGTATCCATCAAAATGGCAAAGGACCAAAACCTTTCCTTAAATCCAACCAAGATATCCGGTTTATGCGGCAGACTGATGTGCTGTCTAAAATATGAAAATGATGAATATGAATCTGCTAAAGAAGCTCTGCCGGATTTAGGAGAAATCATTGAAACACCGCAGGGTAAAGGGAAAGTAGTAGGTCTGAATATATTAGAGCGGGTACTTCAGGTAGAACTTAAGGAACAAGAACGGGTTCTGGAGTATACTTTGGAAGAAATCATTAAAGAAGGTGCCTTTTCTATACAATCCACTGATTAAGAGGTGTGCGCCGTGGATAAAAGAGAAATATTTGAATCAGTAAGTAATATGGAAACACAAATTGGCCATCTTTACCAGCAGCTGGGGGAATTGAAGCAGCATTTAGCCGAAATACTAGAAGAGAATCATTATTTAAAGCTTGAAAATGAACATCTGAGACGCCGTTTAGATGTAACGATGGAAGAAGAAAAGAAGGATATCGGGAATAAAAGGGTTGTCCCAGAAGGCCAGGCTGTATCTTCTGGAGGAAAGACCTTTGATGTTGGCGAAGGATACGATAACCTCGCCCGTCTTTACCAAGAAGGCTTTCATATTTGCAACCTGCATTTTGGCAGTTTACGGAAAGAAGGAGATTGTTTATTCTGCCTCTCCTTTCTTAATAAGAAATAACCTAAAGAGGCTGACAACATCAGCCTCTATTTTCTTACATTTTTAGATTGGGATGGTTTTAATGGTCAACTTAAAAGAAGACGAACGGCTGGATTATTTGTTGGCGGAGAACTTAAGGATTATTCAAAGTCCGACTGTTTTTTCCTTTTCGCTCGATGCTGTATTGCTGGCGCGATTTGTTTATATGCCGATCCAAAAAGGAAACATAATTGACCTCTGCAGCGGAAATGGGGTGATCCCCTTATTTTTAAGTGCCCGCACAAAAGGGACGATTTCAGGTGTAGAAATTCAAGAGCGTTTATATGATATGGCCATCAGAAGTATTGAATATAATGGTCTTCAGGATCGATTACATATGATTCATGGTGACATCAAAGATATGCCCAAACAATTAGGCTTTGGTAAATTTGATGTAGTTACCTGTAATCCACCATATTTTACGACCCCATCAAGGGAAGAAATAAATCCAAATGAGCACTTGGCTATTGCCCGCCACGAGATACTCTGCACACTGGAGGATGCGATAAAAGCTTCAAGTCAGTTAGTAAGACAGGGAGGGAAAGTGGCCTTTGTTCACCGTCCAGGCCGTCTTTTAGATATTATTACGCTGATGCGGCAGTATCGGCTTGAACCAAAGCGAATTCAGTTTATCTACCCGAAACGGGGGAAGGAAGCCAATACAATTTTAGTTGAAGCGATCAAAGATGGCAGTCCTGATTTAAAAATTTTGCCGCCGCTTATTGTTTATAATGAGGCAGACGAGTACACACCTGAAATCAGAGAGATTTTATATGGAGAATAGCTGTCATTATTTTTATGTTTTAACATGCAGGGATGGCAGTCTGTACGGTGGTTATTCTACTAACCTGGAACGGCGGATTAGACAGCATAATGAAGGAAAAGGGGCTAAATACACAAGGGGCAGGGGACCGGTGGAACTGACCTATTATAAAGGGTATGCTGAGAAAAGCGATGCTCTAAAAGCAGAATACCAATTTAAACAATTACCAAGAAAAAAAAAGCTTGAGTTTTTAAGAAATAATAAAAATGAGCATTTGAACTTTGATAACTGTCTAGCTCCAGCGCCCAGCGACTAGTGAACTTCACGCTCCTCCCTGCGATAAGTCAACATCGGATCGCTTTCGCTCTCCGTGTTTCCTTTATCTCAGTCGTAGCGCTCCAGTTCATACGTCGCTAAACGGGCGCTTTCGCTTTAATAATTTGAAACGGGTGATGATGATGATGTGGCAGCAGAAAAGCTTTGAGAATGAAGAAAAGAAAGGGATTCTTTATCTCGTTCCGACTCCGATTGGCAATCTGGAGGATATGAGCTTTCGGGCAATTAGAATCTTAAAAGAGGCAGATGTCATTGCTGCTGAAGATACGAGAAATACAAAAAAGTTGTGTCATTATTTTGAAATAGAAACACCCATTGTCAGCTATCACGAGCATAATAAAGAAACAAGCGGTGAGAAACTGATTCAGAAGGTAAAGGATGGCTTAAAGGTTGCGCTTGTTAGCGACGCCGGAATGCCAGCGATTTCTGACCCAGGCTATGAGCTTGTCACAGCAGCTATTAGCGAAAAGGCAACAGTTGTTCCCTTACCGGGAGCAAATGCAGCACTGACATCATTAATTGCCTCGGGGTTACCTTGCCAGCCGTTTTATTTCTATGGATTTTTGCATCGAAACAAGAAAGACAAGCGGGCTGAATTAGAGGAGTTGAAAAAACAATCCGCGACGCTAATCTTTTATGAATCACCGCATCGCTTGAAAGAAACCTTAGCCATCATGCTCGATGTCCTTGGAAACAGAAATATAGCCCTTTGCAGAGAATTAACCAAAAAGTATGAAGAATTTATTCGAGGCACACTTGAGGATGCAATTGAATTGGCGCACCAAGATGAAATCCGCGGGGAATTTTGCGTCGTTGTGGAAGGGACGGATGTAGTACAGGAAGAGGTGACAAGCTGGTGGCAGCCATTATCGCTTGATGAACATATTCAACACTATATTTCAGTAAAAAGTATGACTTCGAAGGAAGCCATTAAACAAACAGCAAAAGACCGCGGCCTTAATAAACGTGATGTATATCAGGCCTATCATGTTGAGAAATAAAAAAGCGAAAGCGCCCTGGTCAGCGGCGTATGGCCTCCTCGAAAAAGCTAACGCTTTTTCTTCGTGCGATGCCTATGCTGCCGAAGCTTTCCTTGTGGAGCGCTCCAACTGAGATAAAGGAAACACGGTGAGCGGAGCGAAACGATGTTGACTTATCGTAGGGCGGAGCATGAAGGACACTAGCCGCTAGGGCGCTGGAGCTGGACATTTCTCAAAGTCGCATTTATTAATTCTTTTAAATAAAAAAAGCTCCGACACATTTTGTGCCGGAGTTTTATATTACTTCGCTACTTCAAAGTTTTTTTGAATTTCTTGGATCAATAATTCTGCACCTTCACGGCTTAGGATTAATTTTCCGCCAGCAAGAGCCATATTATCATCAGAGACTTCACCAGTTACTTGGCAAGTCATGTTTGGCTTATATTTTTTTAAGATGATGCGCTCATCATCCACATAGATTTCTAGAGCATCCTTCTCTGCAATACCAAGTGTACGTCTTAATTCAATCGGAATAACCACACGACCTAATTCATCAACCTTACGAACAATACCTGTAGATTTCATATAATAATCTCCTCTCGTTTTTTACGCATATTCTATCTATTTTTTATTCGTCATTATTCGACAAATTTCTAATAAATTTATAATACCAGTACTTCCCATATTCGTCAATTCTTTTATTTTGAAAAATAAAAGAAAAATTTTACCATCGGCCTTGTATATTGATGTGATTGGGTTTACCCTAATATTGGGTCGATTAAACTATGAAAATAATACTATTGTAGTGTAAACTCTCAACAGTAAGGATGTAAATGCTAATTCGACAAAATTCTACATATATCAACCTTACCGCTCATAAGTTTCGAGGGTACTTGCTTCTTTATGGGTGTATAAGGTAAAAAATTTAAATAACTGGAAGTCTATGAATGGCACTTTCTTGCACAAAAGTTGATTTTTCGGTATATTTTGATGATAGAAGCAGTAAAAAGAGGCAATAATGATTGAATGGGCTTGCGATAGCCTGCCTATTGGAGGGAAAAGAAATGGCGGAAAAAGAGACGTTTTATTTAACCACACCGATTTACTATCCAAGTGGAAATTTACATATTGGTCATGCCTATACCACTGTTGCTGGTGATGCAATGGCTCGTTATAAGCGGATGCTAGGGTTTGATGTCATGTATTTAACTGGAACGGATGAGCATGGGCAAAAAATCCAGCGGAAAGCGGAAGAAGCTGGGATCACGCCGCAGCAGTATGTAGACGGAATTGTAAGTGGAATCAAAGATCTATGGAATAAACTTGATATTTCGTATGATGATTTTATTCGGACAACCGATGAGAGACATAAACTAATTGTCGAAAGTATTTTTGCAAAATTGCTCGAGCAGGGGGATATTTACCTTGATCAGTATGAAGGTTGGTACTGTACTCCTTGTGAATCATTCTTTACGGATCGACAGTTAGTGGATGGGAAGTGTCCTGATTGTGGCCGTCCGGTTGAGAAAGTAAAGGAAGAATCCTACTTTTTTAGAATGAGTAAGTATGTTGACCGCCTTTTACAATACTACGAGGAAAATCCTGATTTTATCCAGCCAGAATCCCGCAAAAATGAAATGATTAATAACTTTATTAAGCCTGGCCTGGAGGATTTAGCGGTATCTAGAACAACCTTTGATTGGGGAATTAAGGTCCCTGGAGATCCGAAGCATGTTATCTATGTCTGGATTGACGCGCTTTCGAATTATATTACGGCCCTAGGATATGGAACTAATCTAAATGAGAAATACGAAAAGTACTGGCCGGCAGATGTGCACCTTGTGGGAAAGGAAATTGTCCGCTTCCACACGATTTATTGGCCAATTATGTTAATGGCCCTGGATGTACCGCTTCCTAAAAAGGTGTTTGCTCATGGATGGCTGTTGATGAAGGACGGAAAAATGTCCAAGTCAAAAGGAAATGTCGTGGATCCAGTAACATTAATCGACCGCTATGGCCTCGATGCCCTGCGCTATTATTTATTGAGGGAAGTGCCATTTGGAGCAGATGGCGTATTTACACCAGAAGGTTTTGTCGAAAGAATAAATTTTGACTTAGCGAACGATCTTGGAAACCTGTTAAACCGAACGGTTGCAATGATTGATAAATACTTTGATGGTGTGATTCCTGATTATGACGGTTCTGTTGGTGAATTTGATGCGTCATTGCTTCAGGTTAATCGGGAAACGGTTGCCAAATACGAAGAAGCAATGGAGAAAATGGAATTTTCAGTGGCGCTCACTTCCATTTGGCAATTAGTCAGCCGGACAAATAAATATATTGATGAAACACAGCCATGGGCATTAGCTAAAAATGAAGAGAGTAAAGGGGAACTGGCAAGTGTCATGGTTCACTTAGCTGAATCATTGCGCCGCATTGCTATTCTTCTGCAGCCGTTTTTAACGCGTACACCTAAGGGGATTTTCACACAATTGGGTATTCAGAATCAAACTCTCCATACTTGGGATAGCCTTGAAAACTTTGGTCTAATTCCAAGTGGAACAAAGGTGGAGAAGGATGCACCACTATTCCCAAGGCTTGAAATTGCTGAAGAAGTGGAATTTATCAAGACCAAAATGCAAGGTACTACGCCTGCTCCTGAGGAAAAGGAAATCGAAGTGCCGGAAAAACTGGCTGAAATCGCAATCGACGACTTTATGAAAATTGATTTGCGGGTAGCCCAGGTGATTCAAGCAGAGCCAGTGAAAAAGACAGATAAATTGTTAAAACTTCAACTTGATCTTGGTTACGAAAAGCGTCAAGTCGTTTCGGGAATTGCGGAGTACTACAAGCCGGAAGAATTAGTCGGTCGAAAGGTCATTTGTATCACAAACCTAAAGCCAGTTAAACTGCGCGGTGAATTATCACAAGGAATGATCCTTGCCGGATCAAAAGACGGCCAGCTTTCACTTGCAACTGTTGATCAATCACTACCGAATGGTTCGAAGGTAAAATAATCATAAAAAGGGGAATGTTCCACGTGAAACAAAAAACGGGGCATTCTTCTTTTTTTTGACATTGGCAGGCAGGAAGTGCACAATTTAGAGAAAAAAGAGAAAAGAGGGTTTGATTTTATTATGCTGTTCGACACACATGCACATTTGAATGACAGTCAATATAATGAGGACTTAGAGGACGTTATTAATAGAGCGCAAAATGAGGGAGTCACTAATATGGTCGTCGTCGGATTTGATCGCCCGACCATTCAAAGAGCGATGGAGCTGGCCGAAACCTATGAATTTATATATGCCTGTGTTGGCTGGCATCCCGTTGATGCGATTGACATGACTGATGAAGATTTAGTGTGGATTGAAGAATTAGCCTCACACCCAAAGGTCGTTGCCATTGGTGAAATGGGCCTGGATTATCATTGGGACAAGTCACCCAAGGAAATTCAAAAGGAGGTTTTTCGCAAACAAATTAAGCTGGCGAAAAAAGTGAAGCTGCCAATCGTCATTCACAACCGTGAGGCAACAGCCGATATTGTGGAAATTTTAAAGGAGGAAGGGGCAGAGGAAGTAGGAGGCATAATGCACTGCTTTAGCGGCAGCCCTGAAGTTGCAAAAGAGTGTGTGAAAATGAACTTCTATATATCCCTTGGCGGTCCGGTAACCTTTAAAAATGCAAAGAAGCCGAAAGAGGTCGCGGCTGAAATCCCATTAGAGAAATTACTGATCGAAACGGATTGTCCCTATTTAGCCCCGCACCCATACCGCGGAAAACGAAATGAGCCAAGTTATGTAAAGCTGGTAGCCGAAGAAATTGCCGAAATAAAAGGGTTGACATTTGCAGAAGTAGCTGAGGCAACGACACGAAATGCTAAAAAATGTTTCGCCATAAAATGATAGGGTAATTTGTCGAAAGTACAAGAAGCTTGTCCAAATTTTTTCGAAAAACAAAAAGTTCTACATGTCTCCTTTTCAACATAGGATAACCGTGTCGAGAAGTTTTTCTTTGCAAAATTTCCAGCTTTGTGCATAATTAGAAATACCTTCACAGGAAATGCAAGGAATGACAGCCGGCAGCATGGTACTTAAATATCTCTCCGAGAAAAGGAGGCGTTTTTCATCGTATTCAAACACATGAAAAACCTGATTCCTGAGTCTTTGAGCAGGAGGACATTGACCATTGCTTTTGCTAGTTTCGTAGTTTTGCTAACAACTCTTGGCATTCTTTTTTTTGAAGGATCGAAGAATACTGTTGCAATAACACTGAATGGCAAACCAGAGGTTGTAAAGACACATGCAGATACCGTCAAAGAATTATTTGATGAACTGGATGTCCCTCTCAGCTCACATGACTACTTGTCTCCAAAGGCTACTACGAGGCTGAAAGACCAACTTAAAGTTGATTGGAAACAGGCAAACCAGGTTCACATTGTTAAAGACAGCGAGAAGAAAACGGTCTGGACTACAGCCGGAACTGTAGCAGGGCTCTTAAAGGAGCAGAACATTGATTTAAAAGAACAGGATCAAATTTCACCAAGACCACAAACGGCAATAAAAAATAAGATGAATATTGATATAAAGATCGCGTTTCATCTTACATATGTGGACGGCGGTAAGGAGCAGCAAGCTTGGTCCACTTCGGCTACGGTCGCTGACTTTTTAACACAACAGGGCATCACATTAAATGAATTAGACCGAGTTGAACCTGCATTAACAGAAACCATCTCAGAGAATGGGGTTGTTAACGTCATTCGCGTAGAAAAAGTCACCGATGTAGTGGAAGAACCAGTCCAATTTGCCGTGGTAACAAAAAAGGATGAAAGTTTGGAAAAGGGAAAAGAAAAAATTATCACGCCAGGAAAGCACGGCCGGGTGTCAAAACAATATGAAGTAGTGCTCGAAAATGGCAAAGAAGTTTCAAGGAAGTTGATGAATGAGCAGAGCGTCGCCATGAAGCGCGATCAAGTTGTGGCGGTCGGAACGAAGGAATTAACCATGCAGGTTTCCCGTGGTGCAGCTGAAACAGGAACAGAGTTTTATGTCACTGCAACGGCCTATACTGCCTATTGTAACGGCTGTTCCGGGCTTACTGCCACTGGTCTTAATCTTCGTGCTAATCCAAACATGAAAGTGATTGCGGTTGACCCGAGAATCATTCCGCTTGGAACAAAAGTATATGTTGAAGGCTATGGTTATGCGGTTGCCGCTGACACTGGCGGAGCAATTAAAGGGTATATCATTGATTTATTAATGCCAACGAAAGCGGAGGCGTACCGCTGGGGGCGGAAAAAGGTAAAGATAAAGATATTGCAATAATCTACTCTATGCAGGGGAAACTTTCCTCTGCATTTTGCTTTTTCCGGGATTTTCTTTATACTTACATCGAACTAACATTTGCTTGTTTCTTTATGTTACATTATATGAACGGGTTTAATAATATAGACGATGGACATTACAAAAATGTTTCAATTATTTTTCAAATTTTTATTTTTTATTACGGAGGCTTATACTTTTAACATGAAGATAAAAGAAATTATTGTCGTGGAAGGAAGAGATGATACGACAGCGATTAAACGGTCAGTTGACGCAGATACCATTGAAACGAACGGCTCTGCCGTGAATCAAACTACCATTGAAAAGGTTTGGCGCGCCCAAGAAACACGAGGAGTCATTATTTTTACTGATCCGGACTTCCCTGGTGAAAAAATTAGAAAGACGATTGCGGCTGCCGTACCCGGCTGTAAGCATGCTTTTTTAACAAAGGAAGCGGCGATTGCGAAAAACGGCAAAGGTCTTGGCGTGGAACATGCCAGTCCTGATGCCATTAGAGAAGCATTGAAGGATGCCCAAATCATGCATGAAACGATTTTAGAGGAAATAACCCAAGAGGACTTACTTACAGCCGGCCTCATCGGCGGCGAGGGTGCAAAGGACCGGAGAATTTTGCTTGGCAAGCTTTTAAAAATTGGTTATACAAACGGAAAGCAGCTGCACAAGCGCTTAATGATGTTCCAAATCAGCAAAAAGGAATTTGCTGAAGCCATAAGTGTTGTTCGTCAGGAGGAACTAAAATGAATAAAGATATCGCGACCCCTATAAGAACGAGAGCCATTCTCGAAAAATATGGTTTTTCCTTTAAGAAAAGCCTTGGCCAAAACTTCTTAATTGATACAAATATTTTAAAAAAGATTGTCAGTTTTGCTGATTTGACAGAGAATTCAGGGGCCATCGAGATTGGCCCGGGGATTGGCGCCTTAACCGAGCAGCTGGCACGCAGCAGTAAAAAGACGGTTGCTTTTGAGATCGATCAACGTTTATTACCGATCTTGCAGGATACGTTGTCGCCATATGAAAATGTAAAAATTATTCACAAGGATGTATTAGAGGCCGACGTTCACGCGGTGATGACGGAGGAATTTGCCGGCATCGATGATATCATGGTTGTTGCAAATTTACCTTATTATGTCACAACCCCGATTATTATGAAATTGCTCGAGGAACAGCTGCCGATTCGCGGAATTGTATGTATGCTTCAAAAAGAGGTTGCTGACCGTATTTCTGCTAAGCCTGGTACAAAGGACTATGGTTCACTTTCCATTGCCGTACAATACTACACAGAAGCCGAGACCGTGATGATTGTTCCTAAGACCGTCTTTGTCCCGCAACCGAATGTCGATTCCGCTGTCATCAGACTCACAAGGCGGGAGCAGCCGGCAGTTGCGGTAAAAGATGAAGCATTCTTTTTCCAAGTAACCAAGGCAAGCTTTGCCCAAAGAAGAAAAACATTACTCAATAACTTAACAAGTGGGCTTCCGGAAGGGAAACAAAAGAAAGAGGAGATCCTCGCCGCACTGCAAGCGAGCAGTATTGAACCTTCCAGAAGAGGCGAAACCCTTTCTTTAGAGGAATTTGGCCGGTTAGCGGATGAACTTCACCCTCATTTCCATTAGACCTTTTTTAAGGTCTATTTTTTTTTGCCAAGTTTAACAAAACGTTCATTTCTTGTGGCTGCTAGGCCTCTTTTTTTTTATAAAATGGACTTGTGGTCTTGAATATAAGAAGGGTTGTGGCATATGGAATACAAATCACGTCCTGTACCGAAGAAGCTAATGATTTTGAGATTGCTTAACACCCATTTGACCTTGTCTGAAAATGATAAACAGTACTATTACAATTTGAAAAAGGGCTATGAAGGAGAGCTGAAATTTGACTCCTTAACGGAAAAGCTTCAATGTCAATGTTATATTTTAAATGATTTGTTGTTTAAGGTTAACAACACTCTATTTCAAATTGACACTCTCATCATTTTTTCAGGAAGAATTCATTTCTCAGGTGTTAAAAATTTTGAAGGCGATTATTTTCTCGAATCAGAGCGATTGTATAAGAAGCCGGAGAAAGAGTACACAAATCCGCTACTACAACTGACTCGAAGTAAATCCTTGCTCCGCCAATTACTCCAAAGTATCGGGTTTCATTTCCCGGTTGACGCCAATGTAGTATTTATTAATCCCGAGTTCACCCTATACCAGGCCCCCCTCAACATACCGTTTATTTTTCCAACACAGGTAAACAGCTATTTAAAATATTTAGATGCGACACCGTCGAAACTGGGAGTTAAAGAAAAAGAACTGGCTGACAAATTAATTTCACTCCATAGGGAAGAGGACGCGTATAAACACCTGCCTCCTTATAAGTACGGCCAATTTCGAAAAGGAATGACTTGCGAAAAGTGTAATTGTTTTGCCATTTCAGTCAGTGGGCAGAAATGTGTGTGCGGTGATTGTGGACATGAAGAAAAGGTGACCGCCGCGGTTTTCCGAAGTGTGAAGGAGCTGCAGCTTCTTTTTCCAGATATGAAGATTACGGCGAATGTGGTACATGATTGGTGTAGGGTGGTGACATTAAAAAAGACAATTAGAAGGGTTTTGGAGGATAATTTTAATAGAAAAGGGGTTCGCCAATGGACTTATTACGAATGAAATCCTATGTGAAGGACTTTTTAAAGGGAATCGTGAAAGGAAAAGTCCGTCATAAGAGTAATGAAGGACTTTTTAGAGGGAATCATGAGACGAAAAGTCCATCATAAGAGCGATGAAGGACCTTTCAGCAGAAATCAGAGGCAAAAAGCCCAGTATAGTTATGTTCCCAGGAGTTCGTATCAGATTAGCACGCTTCCCCCCCCAAACTACAATTACGCCTCACGAACCACTGCCACTCGATGAGTTTTTTTTTCACGCGGACATCCCCGTCTGCATAGCCTATGAGAGAAACCTTAAACAGAAGGCCTATTTGCTGGTCTTATTGGAGTGACGGCAGTGGATATAAAAATAAATGATATTGTCGGGAGAAAATCATATAATTGTGATCTTCTATTTCGCGTCATCGATATACGGAAAATAAATGGCCAGAACTATGCAATTCTTTATGGTGAGGATTTTCGTCTTGTCGCAGATGCACCCTCCGCGGATTTAGTCGTGGTGAATCAGCTTGAAAGGGTGAAACTAAGACAGGAATATAGGACACTTGAAGAACAGTCATTACGGCTTTTCTCCCAGGATGTTGATTTGTTAAAGTCCAGGCAGGAATATGAAGCGACTGGCGGTTATGTTAAGCCCAGCAATTATTTTCAAATTCCGGGGAAGGTCCTCCATTTAGACGGTGACCCATCCTATTTGAAAAAATGTATGACCTTATATGAAAAAATTGGAATTCCAGTTTTAGGTATACATTGCAATGAAAAGGAAATGCCTGATAAAATTGGCGGGCTCATTGACCATTATCGTCCGGATATTCTAGTCATCACCGGGCATGATGCCTATTCTAAGGCAAAAGGAAAAATGACAGATATTAATGCCTACCGACATTCTAAACACTTTGTGCAAACTGTCAGAGAGGCACGTAAGAAAATCCCTCATTTAGATCAACTGGTCATCTTTGCAGGTGCCTGTCAATCCCACTTTGAATCGCTCATCCATGCAGGCGCTAACTTCGCCAGTTCTCCATCAAGGATTAATATACATGCACTCGACCCCGTTTATATAGTCGCAAAAATAAGCTTTACCCCGTTTATGGAAAGAATAAATGTTTGGGATGTGTTACGGAATACATTAACAGGAGATAAAGGTCTTGGAGGGATTGAAACCAAAGGTGTACTTCGTACAGGAATGCCTTATCGACCAGTACAGGACGAAGAAGAATAAGCCTTTAATTCTACCAAGGCTTATTTTTTTATTGGCCAATAGGAAAGATTCTTTTAGCATACATATTCCAGTGCACATAAGGCAAGGATAAGAAATGTTGAAATTTACAAGAAAAAGTAGAATAAAAAATATTGACAAACTTTTTGTCGGACTGATATAATTTATATTTTTGTTTGACAGAACTATGTCAGTGTGTTATACTTTACACAGTGAGGTGGATCGAATGCCAAAAACCTTAGCCGATATCAAAAAGGCCCTTGACACGAATTTAGGGAAAAGGTTGTTGCTAAAAGCAAACGGAGGACGAAGGAAAACGATTGAACGTTCAGGTGTTTTAGCTGAAACTTACCCATCTGTTTTTGTTATTGAATTAGATCAGGATGAAAATTCATTCGAGCGTGTATCTTACAGCTATGCGGATGTATTAACAGAAACAGTTCAAATTACTTTCTATGATGATGCAGCAGGACATGTAGCTTTAAGCTAGTATATAGGCAATGAGCAGCAGTAAACAAATAGTTTACTGCTTTTTGCTTTTTAAAGGATTATTTGGATAACATGTAAACGGCCTGAATATCTCATACTAAGAATACTGTGGTATGAAAGGGGTTGTTTAGATGGGCAGAAGAAGAGGCATCATGTCCGAAGGCTTTAAAGAGGAATTGGCAAAAGAGCTTGGTTTTTATGATGTCGTCCAAAAAGAAGGCTGGGGCGGTATTAAGGCACGGGATGCAGGGAATATGGTAAAGCGTGCTATTGAACTGGCAGAAGCGCAGCTGTCTAATCGAGGCCCAAAGTCTTAATCCTAAAAGCACTTCCGCTTTTCTAAGTTTAAACCACAGTCAGGTCAGCGAGGGAACCTTAATTGATTTCCGCGCTGGCCTTTTTCTGGATTTTAAAAGATACAAAAGTATAAATTTCGACTTCGAGAATTGTCCAGCTCCAGCGCTCTAGCGGCTAGTGTCCTTCGCTCTCCGCCCTACGATAAGTCAACATCGGTTCGCTGCGCTTACCGTGTTTCCTTTATCTCAGTTGGAGCGCTCCAGGCCATACGCCGCTGACCAGGGCGCTTGCGCTTTTTTATTAAAATAAGCTTTTTCCTCTGAAAAATTAATGATAAAATAATAAATTTGACAGGATATATCATATCTCACGTCTTACATTTATCGTTTTGTGGTAAAATAGGACAAAATGTGGAATTTGGAAAAGGATGCAGAAGCGCCCTTTGGGTGCAGAGCGGGAAAAACAAAAGTAGGTGACGTAGTGAAGCTTTTAGTCAAAGCACCGGCCAAAATAAACTTAGCATTAGATGTTTTACATAAACGTTCCGATGGCTTTCATGAGGTTGAAATGATCATGACCACCATTGATTTAGCAGACCGGGTTGAGCTAACCTTATTAAATCATGATCAAATACATATTCTTTCCCATAATAGGTATGTACCTGATGATCAACGCAACTTAGCCTTTCAAGCAGCCCAGCTTTTGAAGGATCGATTTCATGTAAAGAAAGGTGTGTTGATCTCAATTGAGAAAACAATCCCGGTTGCGGCAGGATTAGCCGGGGGAAGCAGTGATGCGGCCGCAACCTTAAGAGGCCTGAATAAGCTTTGGGAACTCGGATTATCCATGGATGAATTAGCTGAGCTTGGAAGTGAAATTGGTTCAGATGTTTCATTTTGTGTATACGGAGGCACAGCTTTAGCAAAAGGAAGGGGTGAGGTCATTACTGAGCTCCCGCCACCGCCGACATGCTGGGTCATCCTTGCAAAGCCCTTCATCGGGGTCTCGACCGCTGAGGTTTACCGCCGGCTAGATGTGAATCGGACGAATCACCCTGATATTAGCGGTATGATTGAAGCCATTAACAACCGGGACTACCAACACGTATGCGATAATGTGGGTAATGTCCTCGAGGACGTAACATTAACTCTTCACCCCGAGGTTGCCCAAATAAAAGAGCAAATGAAGCGTTTTGGCGCGGATGCTGTTTTAATGAGCGGCAGCGGACCAACCGTGTTTGGAATTGTTCAACATGACTCACGAATGCATCGGATCTATAACGGATTGCGGGGATTCTGTGACCAGGTTTTTGCAGTCCGCATGCTGGGAGAACGACACACGCTTGATTAAAGGCGTACAATAATGGTATTCTTTAATAAGAATATTCGGCTTTTGGGGGTTAATTATGAAATTTCGCCGTAGTGAACGTTTAATTGATATGACGAATTATTTATTGGATCATCCTCGCCAACTCGTTCCCCTCACTTTTTTTGCGGAAAGGTATTCGTCCGCTAAGTCTTCCATTAGTGAAGATTTGGCTATCGTAAAAGAAACCTTTGAACAAAGAGGAATCGGCACACTAAGAACCGTGCCGGGAGCAGCTGGCGGTGTTAAATTCTTCGTAAAAGTCAGCCGGGAAGAGACAGAACCCTTTATCAACGAACTATGTCAATTAATTGGAAATCCTGAACGGCTTTTACCGGGCGGTTATTTATATTTGACAGATATATTAGGAGATCCGCAGGTGGTCCAAAAGGCAGGACGTGTCATTGCCTCGGCCTATGCTGATACAAAAATTGATGTTGTTATGACGGTGGCGACAAAAGGGATTCCGCTTGCCTATGCAGTTGCAAGTCAATTGAATGTCCCGGTAGTGATTGTTCGCAGAGACAGTAAAGTAACGGAAGGCCCGACAGTAAGCATTAATTATGTTTCTGGATCAGCCAAAAGAATTCAGACGATGGTGCTTTCAAAAAGGAGCATGAAGCAGGATTCACGTGTCCTTATTGTCGATGACTTTATGAAGGCCGGCGGAACCGTCATGGGAATGATCAGCATGCTGGAGGAATTTAATAGCCAGTTGGCTGGAATTGCTGTTTTAGTTGAGGCTGAAAAAATTCAAGAACGATTAGTGGATGAGTACTTATCTCTCGTCCAATTATCGGATGTCGATGTCAAAGAAAAAAAGATAAGTGTACACGAAGGAAATTACTTTAACAATTGGAGGAGATAGTATGAAAGCAGTTCAAACGAACCAAGCCCCTGCTGCCATTGGCCCATATTCCCAAGGAATTATTGTGAATAACCTGTTTTACAGCTCTGGACAAATTCCATTAACCGCTGAAGGAACGATGGTGACAGGCGATGTTAAAGAGCAGACCCACCAAGTGTTCCGTAATTTACAAGCTGTGTTAGCCGAAGCAGGCGCATCACTTGAAACGGTCGTAAAGGCAACTGTTTTTATTAAAAATATGGATGAATTTGCTGCTGTCAATGAAGTTTATGGCGAGTATTTTTCTGAGCATAAACCAGCCCGCTCCTGTGTGGAGGTTGCCCGGTTACCAAAGGATGCCTTAGTTGAAATCGAAGTTGTTGCGCTCGTAAAGTAATCGAGCGCTTTTTCTATGTCTTTCGTCTGATTTTTTGTTGTAAAAGACCATTTTTGACAAAAGTTCACTGCTTTGCCCTAATTTTTCAAAAATATTTTAAAATTTAAGAAGGATTATTGGATTAGTTGTTGAATTTAATACACTAGCTTTTTATATAACAAAAAAGGGTGTGAGCACATGGAAGTAACTGACGTAAGATTACGCCGAGTTAATACGGACGGTCGAATGAGAGCGATTGCATCAATCACATTAGACAATGAATTTGTTGTTCATGACATCCGTGTTATTGACGGAAACAACGGTTTATTTGTAGCTATGCCAAGTAAACGTACTCCTGATGGAGAATTTCGTGACATTGCGCATCCAATCAATTCAGGAACACGCGGTAAAATCCAAGAAGCTGTTTTGGCTGAGTACCATCGTCTAGGTGAATTGGAAGTAGAATTTGAAGAAGCCGGAGCTTCCTAAGGATTTTAACAACTAGGGCCTTTCTCAGTAAGGCTCTTTTTATATTTAGAAGATTACCCCCATATTAAGCTAATCTCTCCTCGAACATTCTACTTGTTTTTTCTCAATATTAAAAAATTTGACACTTCCTGTTCATTCCTTGAAAAGCGTGCCCATTTACGTTAATATTTTTAATGGATAAAAAGGTAAAATGGAGGGCTAGAACATGCCTAATCGATATGCTGTGATTTTGGCCGCAGGGCAAGGTACGCGGATGAAATCCAAGCTGTATAAAGTATTGCACCAAGTATGCGGAAAACCAATGGTACAGCATGTAGTTGATCAAATAACAAAGCTTAATATTCACGAAATGGTGACCATCATTGGGCATGGAGCTGAAATGGTACAGGCACAATTAGGGGACGGCAGTCACTATGCATTGCAGGAGAAACAGCTGGGTACTGCTCATGCCGTCATGCAGGCTGAGAGTCTGCTTGCTGGCAAAGAAGGCGTAACCATTGTTGTTTGCGGTGATACCCCATTAATTAAAGCTGAAACGATGGAAGCCCTGTTTAAACACCATGAGGAGTTGAATGCTAAAGCCACGATTCTCACAGCAAGAATCGAAGACCCAACAGGATACGGCCGAATCGTTCGCAATGAAGAGGGGCTTGTTGAAAAAATTGTTGAGCACAAAGATGCAACAGACACAGAACGGAAAATAAATGAAATTAACACAGGTACGTATTGTTTTGACAACCTTGCTCTATTCGAAGCGCTTCGCAACGTTTCTAATAACAACGTTCAAGGGGAATACTATTTACCAGACGTAATTGAGATTTTGAAAAAACAGGGTGAAGTGGTCACAGCCTTCCAAACGGATGAATTGGAAGAAACCTTGGGTGTGAACGACCGTGTTGCGTTAGCAGAGGCAGAGAGAATCATGCGTCAGCGAACGAATACAGCCCATATGCGTAATGGGGTAACTATTATTGACCCTGTGAATACGTACATAGACACAGATGTCAAAATTGGTCAGGATACGATCATTTATCCAGGAACGGTTATTAAAGGGAAGACGGCCATCGGTGAAGATTGTCACATTGGTCCAAATTCCGAAATTGATACATGTCAAATAGGGAATGGTACAGTGATTCGTCAATCAGCTGCACATAATAGCTCGATTGGTTCCCATGTAAACATCGGCCCATTCGCCCATATTCGTCCTGATTCTGCTATTAGCGACGATGTAAAAATTGGAAATTTTGTTGAAATCAAAAAGGCCATTTTCGGAAAAGGAAGCAAGGCGTCGCATCTCAGCTATATTGGCGATGCGGAGGTTGGCAGTGATGTCAACATTGGCTGTGGTTCAATTACTGTGAATTACGACGGTAAAAATAAATATTTAACGAAAATTGAAGATGGAGTCTTTATCGGCTGTAACTCCAATCTTGTTGCCCCAGTCACAATAGGAAAAGGTGCCTATGTGGCTGCCGGGTCAACAATTACTAAGGATGTACCGGGTGAAGCGTTGTCCATTGCACGTGCCCAGCAAGTGAATAAGGAAAATTACGTACAAAAGCTTAATTTTAATAAATAAGCTTTTGATTTTAGGAGGGTCACCATGTCAAATCAATATTTAGATCCGAACTTAAAGGTATTTAGTTTAAATTCAAATGTTCCCCTGGCAAGAGAAATTGCAAAAGTAATTGGTGTTGAGTTAGGGAAGAGCTCTGTAACAAGATTTAGTGACGGAGAAATTCAAATCAACATTGAAGAAAGTATTCGCGGCTGCGACGTGTATGTGATCCAATCCACTAGTTCACCTGTGAATGAAAATATCATGGAAGTATTAATTATGATTGACGCGTTAAAAAGAGCATCTGCTAAAACAATTAATATTGTGATGCCGTATTATGGCTATGCCCGTCAAGATCGTAAAGCGCGTGCCCGTGAGCCGATTACAGCAAAATTAGTAGCCAATCTCTTAGAAACAGCCGGTGCAACCCGTGTCATCTGTTTAGATTTACATGCACCGCAAATCCAAGGATTCTTTGAAATTCCTACCGATCATTTAATGGGTGTACCTATTTTGTCTGAGTATTTCAAGAAGAGAGAGTTTGCTGGGGATATTGTCATTGTTTCTCCGGACCATGGCGGTGTGACAAGAGCCCGGAAAATGGCCGAACGCTTAAAAGCACCAATTGCGATTATCGACAAGCGCCGTCCTAGACCGAATGTGGCGGAGGTCATGAATATTGTTGGTAATATTGAAGGTAAAATAGCGATTTTGATTGATGATATCATTGATACAGCAGGAACCATTACATTGGCTGCCAATGCATTAGTAGAAAATGGCGCTGCCGAAGTGTATGCCTGCTGTACACATCCAGTTTTATCAGGTCCTGCGATTGAAAGAATCGAGAACTCGAAAATTAAGGAATTAGTTGTCACTAACTCTATTCTTCTTCCTGAAGAGAAAAAGAGCGATAAAATTGTTCATTTATCTGTGGCTCCATTACTTGGCGAAGCGATTATCCGTGTCCATGAAGAACAATCTGTAAGTACTTTATTTGATTAAAATAGGTTTAGACCTTCCTCTTTTAGGGTAATTTTATATAGATACTTCTAACTAAAATAGGAAGGTGACTACACACATGAGTACTGTTTTACAAGCAATGGAACGGAAGGAACTCAAATCTTCTGCGTTAAGGAAAATCAGAGAGAGCGGCGGCATTCCTGCTATTATTTATGGAGCAAAAGTTGAAAGTAAACCAGTGTCTGTAAGTGCAGCTGATTTAACAAAGACGATCCGGACAGTAGGCAGGAATGGGGTCATTTCCCTTGATGTAGATGGCAGTAAACATGATGTTGTCTTAACCGATTATCAAGAAGACGCATTTAAAAAGGAAATTCTCCATGTTGACTTTTTAGCCGTTGATAGGTCCTCGAAAATCAATGTTGATGTAAGGCTTGTCTTGGTTGGCGAGGCAGCCGGAGTAAAGGATGGCGGTGTCCTGCAGCAGCCGGTTCACCAATTGTCGATTACTTCTACCCCGGACAATATTCCTCAGCAAATTGAAGTGGATATTTCACATCTTCAAGTAGGAGAAACGGTACTGGTAGGAGACATTCCATCTGGCGGCGGCTTTACGATTAACCATGATGACGATGAAGTAGTGGCTTCTATCCTTCCGCCAAGGCAGGAAGAGGAAATTAACGCCGGTGAGCAGCAAGAGCCGGGTCATCCGGATAATGAAGAGGGAAGAGAAACTACCCCTGTAGGGGGCGAATAGAATGGAAGACGTAACCTCTTAAAGGTTACGTCTTTTCACGCATATATAAAAGAAGTAGTATATAATGGGAGAATGGCGATGTTACGAAACATATTAAAAAGGTTTACTGAGCCGAAAGAGGTGGGACCCATGAAATGCATCGTTGGTTTAGGTAATCCCGGGAAGCAATATGATCAAACTAGACATAATATCGGTTTTGAAGTCATTGATGCCTTATCGGATCAATTTTCGATACCGCTTAATCAGTCAAAATTTAAAGGGCTGTATGGGATTGGTTTTTATAACGGGGAAAAGGTCCTGCTCTTAAAACCACTTACCTATATGAATTTATCAGGGGAATCGATCAGAGCGGTGATGGATTACTATCAAATAGACTTAGAGGATCTAGTCGTGATTTATGACGATCTTGATTTGCCCGTTGGAAAGATTAGACTGCGTCAAAAAGGGAGTCCGGGCGGACATAACGGAATAAAATCGACAGTTGCCCATCTTGGTACGCAGCAGTTCAACCGCATTCGGATTGGAATTGACCGCCCGCAAGCTGGAATGAGTGTGCCCGATTACGTCCTTGGACGGTTTCGGCCTGATGAGTTGCCCTCTACCGGGGAAGCTGTGAAAAGGAGTGCAGATGCCTGCGCTGCTTGGCTTGAAAAGCCCTTTTTACAAGTGATGAATGAATATAATCAGTAATCGTTCATGATACGGGCTATTCAATCATAAAATAAGCAAAACCGCAAAAAGCGAGACGATTCAAGGTTCACCCAAGTTGAATAAGTTCCTCTCATCTGGTTCATACTAATAACGAATCGAAGATTAGGGAGGGACCCGCGTGACCATCCATTACCATTGTCGTCATTGTGGTACGAAACTTGGTTCCATTGATAAAGCCTCGATACATTCAGAAACCCTTGGCCTTCATACATTAACGGACCAGGAAAGACAGGAAATGGTGGCGTATGATGCAGCAGGCGATATCCATATAAAAGCCATCTGTGAAGACTGTCAAGAGGCTTTAGAGCGAAACCCGGATTATCACCAATACGATTTCCTTATTCATTAATTGTCTAGCTCCAGCACCCTAGCGGCTAGTGTCCTTCGCTCTCCGCCCTACGATAAGTCAACATCGAAACGCCTCCGGCTCTTCGTGTTTCCTTTATCTCAGTTGGAGCGCTCCACAAGGAACGCTTCGGCAGCATAGGCATCGCACGAAGAAAAAGCGTTAGCTTTTTCGAGGAGGCCATACGCCGCTGACCAGGGCGCTTACGCTTTTCTTACCTGCTTTGGACTTTACTCCAAAGCGTTTTTCTATTTATTAATTTCTACTATAAAAATGCTATTAATATTAATTTAAAATATTTATTTTGGAAGGGAGGAGAAACCTTTGAATGGTTTAAAGTCATTATTCCTTCAGCAGGAAGATATCCACTCGGTTATGGCTGGTGTGGAGGGGGGATTGAAGGAGCAGCTGATTGCCGGTTTATCAGGGTCGTCAAGGACCGTACTCACTGCATCTATGTATGAACAGATGCAGCGGCCAATCATGCTCGTCACCCATAATCTATTACAGGCACAGAAACTCTATGATGATCTTGTCAATCTAGTAAGTGAGAAGGAAGTCTTTCTTTTCCCGGCTAATGAGTTAATTGCCGCTGAGCTGAGCATTGCCAGTCCCGAATTAAAAGCACAAAGAATTGAGGCCTTAAACCACTGGAGTCAGTTAAGTAAGGGAATCTTGATTGTCCCGATTGCCGGTTTAAAGAAAATCATTCCGCCAAAGTCGGAGTGGAGCCAATACCAATTGCGGCTAACCTTAGGGCAAGATATTGATATAGAAAAACTGTTACTTACACTTGTCCACATGGGCTATGTACGTGCCGAAATGGTTACGACTCCAGGGGAATTCAGTGTACGAGGCGGGATTATTGATATTTATCCTCTTACAGAGGCGGATCCGCTGCGAATTGAATTATTTGACACAGAAATTGACTCCATTCGTTATTTTTCTCTTGATGACCAGCGCTCCAAAGGGAAGATCAAGGAGATTTTGATAGGGCCGGCAACCGAAATCCTGCTGGAAGCTGAGGATTATCGCCGGATGGTTGGCAGACTTGAAGAGGGATTAGCACAAAGTCTGAGAAAACTAAAAGATGACAAGGCAAAAATGCAGTTGAGTCAAAATATCAGCCATGAACTGGAGCAATTAAAAAATGGCCAAAAACCCGATCAGGTTTACAAGTACCTATCCCTAGCATACGACAGGCCTGCTAGTTTACTAGACTATCTTCCTCGTAATGGACTTGTGTTGATTGATGAAATCAGCAGGGTTCAAGAGATGAATGATTCCCTTGTGAAAGAGGGAAGCGGAATGGTATACGAGTTTACTGGCTGAAGGGCAAATCATCCACGATTTACATATTTCGCATGACTTACAAGCCTTGCTGCAGAAGAGGGATTCCCAGTTCTGTATATGTCCTTATTTTTGCGGCATGTGGCCAATACAAGCCCGCAAAATATCATTAATATCTCTTGTAAGCAAATGCAAAACTTCCACGGACAAATGCATTTGTTAAAGGCGGAAATTGATAGATGGAAAAAGGCGAATTATTCAATTGTCTTTTTAGGACAGGATGAGGAACGGGTAAAGAAGTTGGAGCGTGTGCTTGAGGACTATGAAATCGATAGCAGCCTCATAAAGGGTGATAGTCACCTTTTACCGGGTAAAGTTCAGATTATGAAAGGAAACCTGCAATCAGGTTTTGAACTGTCCATCCAGAAAATCGCTGTCATTACGGAGGAAGAGTTATTTAATAAACGGGTGAAAAAGTCGAAAAGCCGGCAAAAGCTTTCCAATGCCGAGCGAATTAAGAGTTATTCTGAGCTGAAAATTGGTGATTATGTTGTTCACGTCAATCATGGGATTGGTAAATATCTAGGGATTGAAACACTGGTGATTAATGGTGTCCACAAAGATTACCTGAATATCCGCTACCAGGGAACAGATAAACTGTATGTTCCTGTTGAACAAATTGATCTTGTCCAGAAATATGTTGGTTCTGAAGGGAAAGAGCCAAAGGTATATAAACTGGGCGGCAGCGATTGGAAGAAGGTAAAGAAAAAGGTTGAGTCCTCCGTTCAGGATATTGCTGATGATTTAATTAAGCTATATGCGGAACGTGAAGCAGCCGTTGGCTATGGCTTTTCACCCGATGGTGATATGCAGCGGGAATTTGAATCATCATTCGCTTATCAGGAAACAGACGACCAGCTGCGTTCCATTCATGAAATTAAAAAGGATATGGAAAGATTACGCCCAACGCTGAAGCGGCGCACGAAAAACGCGAAAGCGTTTCACGAGAAACGCGAAAACGCCTATCTAGGTTGTTGGGTTTGGGGTTAATATCGGCTGACAACTGAACGAGTAACGACA
>NZ_JBMPZU010000096.1:0-2964 GCF_049463095.1 Neobacillus sp. 19
TTGTTGCATGGATGCCCCCGCCCGCGTTCATGATTTCCATGTACGTTGCACCCTGGAGACGCATATTGAATTCATTTTCCCTGCTTCCGGCGAACACTACATGTGTATGGGGATCAACAAGACCTGGCGTCACAAGCTTGCCGCTTGCATCCACCACTTCTGCTTCACCAAGACGATCAGCATATTTTTCGAACAGTTCTTCATCCATACCGACTGCCTGAATCACACCGTCCTCAATCCACACACTGCCGTCCTCAATAATTCCTAGCTCAGACATCGCTTCCCTTACAAGGGGAGCGTGCGAACTCCCCTGTAAGGTAACGAGCTGAGAAGCATTTCTGATAAAAATGGCTTTACTCAATTCCAACATCCTCTCAGTCTATTAATCTTGTTGCAACATTGGCATGTGGATGCCTTTTTCTTTCGCTGTCTTAATGGCAAGTTCATAACCTGCATCCGCATGACGGACGACGCCCATACCAGGGTCTGTTGTTAACACGCGCTGCAAGCGGACTTCTGCATCCTTCGTGCCATCCGCAACAATAACCATTCCTGAATGCTGGGAATAACCCATGCCAACACCACCGCCATGATGAAGCGAAATCCAGCTTGCCCCGCCAACAGCATTGATCATTGCATTTAAGATTGGCCAGTCAGAAACCGCATCACTGCCGTCCTTCATCGCTTCTGTTTCACGATTAGGAGAAGCGACAGAACCTGCATCTAAGTGGTCACGGCCAATCACGATTGGTGCAGAAACTTCACCAGACGCAACCATATCATTAATCACTTTACCGAAGCGGGCACGATCGCCATAGCCCAACCAGCAAATCCGGGCAGGAAGTCCTTGGAAAGCAATTCTTTCCTGCGCCATTCTAACCCACTTGCACAGATGCTCATCATCTTTAAACTCGCGAAGTAAGGCTTCGTCAATTTTTCGAATATCTTCCGGATCACCGGATAGTGCTGCCCAGCGGAACGGGCCTTTACCTTCGCAGAACAATGGACGAATATAAGCTGGAACAAATCCAGGGAAATCAAAGGCATTTTCCACGCCCTCATCCTTTGCTACTTGGCGGATGTTGTTACCGTAATCAAAGGTAACGGCTCCTTTTTCTTGCATTTTAAGCATAGCTTTCACATGTGTTGCCATACTTTGTTTAGAAAGCCCAACATACTTTGTTGGATCTGCTTTCCTTAATACAGCAGCCTCCTCTAAAGAATAGCCAACCGGAACATAGCCGTTAAGCGGATCGTGGGCAGATGTTTGGTCTGTTAACACATCCGGGTTGAACCCTTTTTCAATCATTAATGGTAAAATTTCTGCCGCATTTCCAAGTAAACCAATCGAAAGTGCTTTACCGGCAGTCTTCGCTTCATGAGCCAATCTTAATGCTTCCTCAAGGTCCTTTGTTTTCACATCAAGGTATCTCGTTTCAATCCGGCGGTCAATTCTCGTTTCATCTACTTCGATAGCGATACAGACACCATCATTCATCGTGACGGCCAGTGGCTGTGCACCGCCCATGCCTCCAAGACCTGCCGTTAATGTGATCGTATGTTTTAGGGAACCTCCATAATCCTGACGAGCAAGCTCAGCGAATGTTTCATACGTGCCTTGAACAATTCCTTGGCTGCCGATATAAATCCAGCTCCCGGCTGTCATTTGGCCGTACATCATCAACCCTTTTTTATCAAGCTCATGGAAATGCTCCCAATTCGCCCATGCAGGGACAAGGTTGGAGTTCGCCAATAATACGCGAGGCGCATCTTTGTGTGATTTCCAGACAACAACCGGCTTCCCGGATTGGATTAACAATGTCTCATCCTCTTCTAACTCTAAAAGCGTTTTCACAATCGCGTCATAAGATTCCCAGTTTCGCGCAGCCTTCCCGATTCCACCGTAAACCACTAAATCCTCGGGTCTTTCCGCAACCTCTTGGTCAAGATTGTTCATCAACATACGTAAAGCCGCCTCTTGAATCCAGCCCTTTGCATGCAATTCCGTTCCTTTATAGTTCTTAATGATCCGCTTATTCGTTGTCTTCGTTTCCATTGATTTCACTCCCTATTTATGATTCTACTACTATTATAAAAATCCAATTTTCTGAAAAATACGGATGAATAATTAGAAAGAGGATAATTTTTCTATGTAGAAGAACATTTTTTCTAGGACTAATCACCAATAAACGATAATATTTTTATAAAATGATAATTTTTATAGAAATTAAGGAAACTGTTTCACTAAACAGTTCCCTTCTCATTTATCATCCAATCCGGTTTTTGCATGCGGAAATCACGGGGAGACATCCCGATTAGTTCCCGAAACATTCTGCTAAAATAATTGGCATTTTGATAACCTGATAAAATGGAAATCTCTTTAATCGGCTTTCTTGTTTCAATCAATAATCGCTTTGCTTCTTTCATTCGTATGCCGGCCAAGAGTTCGGTGAAACTATATCCGGTTTTCGTTATTAGCAGATGACTGAAGTAAGCGGGATTTCGGTCCACATACTGCGCCACATCTTCGAGCCTAAGACTGCTTTTGGAAAAATTAGCCTTCATATACGACATTCCGAGCTCAATTGGATCTTGTTTCATTTGCTGCATAGAGTTTTCTGCACCAACAAATATTTTTTGAATAAATAAAATAAGATTTTGTACGGTTCGATACAGAACGGTATCATATAAGATTGAGTTAAAAATCGTTCGATAATCCTGTTCAAGGCTGGGGTCATCATTCAGCTTGTATGTCTTCATAAATCTTCTGACCTGAGCCAGTATGCTCGTTAACCTGATTCTGACTAAGCCTGGATCCGGATAGGGATGCTGTAATTGAAGAAATTCATCTATTGAAGCGGCGCACGAAACGCGAAAGCGTTTCACGATAAATGCGAAAACGCCTATCTAGGTTGTTGGGTTTGGGGTTAATATCGGCTGCATAACCGAACGAAGTACAGGACA
>NZ_JBMPZU010000097.1:0-58924 GCF_049463095.1 Neobacillus sp. 19
ATCTTGATAAAAACGGTCTGGTCCATGGAAGGGATTTTCAGCATAATGAAATTTCCACATTCCATTTAACAGCTTAAACCCTTTGGAATTTGCCCTTTCATACGTTAATGCTGATAGAGTATCCGTAAACGAATAGAAGTAAGCTCGCTCAGGCAATCGTCCTCTTTGAAGGATAGAAATGTTTTCCCAGTCATTTTTCTTAGTCTGAACCACTTAAAGATCTCCCTTCCATACTGCCCATTAATGCGGGACAGATTATCTTTGTATTTCTTCTGTAAACGCCTGATGGGCAATTAGAAGTGATCCCGTAATCCCTGCATCATCGCCTAGTCCAGGGCGCACTATGTATTCTGTTAAGTCTGGCAAAGAAACATAATCAGAAAGAAACTCCTGCAAATACTTATAAATAGAAGAGAATACTTGTTTCTGATTCATCACCCCGCCGCCCAGAATAATCCGTTTTGGTGATAGGATTAAAATATACTGCATCAGTGCTTGGGCAATATAGTAGCCTTCTAAATCCCATACTTCCTTTCGATCCACCAAGTCAATCCCCTTGGCTTTCCAGCGTTCTTCAATTGCGGGGCCAGCCGCAAGACCTTCTAAACAATCTCCATGATAGGGGCACTTACCTTGATAGTGATCATTCGGATGACGCCTTACAAGGATATGGCCCATTTCTGGATGTGACAGGCCTTGAAGAAGCTTGCCTTGAACCACGGCACCCGCTCCAATTCCCGTACCAACTGTAATGTACAAGCAGCTGTCCAAGCCTTTAGCCGCACCGAGGGTGGCCTCCCCTAAAGCTGCCGCATTCACATCTGTATTGAAACCAATCGGTACCGAAAAGGCATCTCTCAATGCTTGAACAAACGGATAGCCCGTCCATGCCAGCTTCGGTGTAGATGTAATCGTTCCATATGTCGGACTTTCTCGATTGACATCAATAGGGCCAAATGAACCAACCCCAATTGCATCAAGTTCATATTTCTTAAAAAATGCCATTACCTCAGCCATCGTCTCCTCAGGCACTGTGGTTGGGATCTTGATTCGCTCAATAATTGTGCCCGACTCATCTCCAACCGCACAAACAAATTTTGTTCCTCCTGCTTCAATTGCACCATACATTTTTTGGTTTCCTCCAAATCATTATTAGTTAATGCTTTTGTGCACCCGTAAGAAATGAAACAAGGCGCCCATTAAGTTTGCGTCGTTATCAAATTGGCAGGCTTCCACCTCAATAGACAGCGTCGAGATATCATCCTTTAATCCCTTCAATTCGCGATTAATCCCGCTAATGACTTCCCGGCGCTTACTAATCCCGCCTCCGATAAGAATCTTTTCAGGATCTAAAGCATATTTCAAATTATAAATTCCAATCGCTATCCGTTTATAAAATTGTGCAATACTTTCTAGAGCAATGGAGTCTCCCGACTCTGCCAGACGAAATACTTCCTCTCCGTCTAATGAACAGTGTGTCAGTGATTTCTTCCTTTCAACTTCTCGGACAAGGGCATTCGTGGAGGCTGATTGACTCCAGGTTGAATGAAGCGGATTCTTCCCCGCTTGGAGGGCTCCGCCCATGATCATGTACCCAAACTCACCGCCATGAAGCGTTGCCCCGCGTAATATGGAATGGTTCATGACAATGCTGCCACCAATGCCTGTACCAATCACAATACAAATAAAGTAATCCACATCTTTAGCCGCCCCTAACCAGCCTTCCGCCAAAGCAGCGCAATTGGCATCATTTTCAATCGATACCGGAAGACCTGTCCGTTCCTTTATCAGGCTAGTCATGGGAACTCCATGAATATAAGGAAGAGCACTTGCACCGCCAATAAATCCTGTTTTCACTTCGACAGCACCGGGTGAACTTAAAGCAATGCCCTGGAGTTCATAGGAATCTCTCAAATCTTTTACGATCTCACAAATGGTTTGCAAAAAAGGCTCTAATCCTTCCTTCGGTGTTGGAAACTTCCCGCTGACCAGTTTGTTCCCCTCTTGATCCATTACAGCATATTTTATATACGTGCCGCCGATATCAAATACCATATAAGCTTTCATCGGAATCCCCTCTTTAAGAATTTCGTTTGCCTTGGAACCTGGTTAAAAACCGTTATGATCAGACAACTGTTTATACCATCTGCCTGATTTCTTAATGGTACGTTTTAAATCATTGTTTAAATCTACTTCTACTAATCCATAGCGATTCTTATATGCATTTGCCCATGACCAGTTGTCCACAAATGTCCAAAGGTGATAGCCAAGGCATTTGGCCCCTTCCTCTAGTCCTTTATGCACCCATTTCAGGTGTTCTTGAATAAATTCAATCCGATAATCATCCTCAATAAATCCTTCTGCATTGCGGAATTTCGCTTCCCCTTCAACTCCCATACCGTTCTCTGAGATAAAGAAAGGAATATTGTCATAATGATCACGAATATCGATCATAATGTCATAGATGACCTCCTCGCAGATTTCCCAGCCTCTATGTGGATTGATCTTCCGCCCAGGCATAATGTACGGATCAAATAGATGCTCCGGCATGAACGGGGCACCCGCCGGCACCGGCTCTTCCTTAGCTTTAACGCGGCGCGGCTGATAATAATTCACGCCCAATAGATCAATCGGGTTATTTTTGATAATCTCTAAATCTCCCATTTCGACTACCGGAAGCAGTTCTCTTTCTTTTAAAATGGCAATCAAATCGGCAGGGTACTCCCCTTTTGTAACCGGATCAAGAAAGCTGCGGTTAAAGAAAAGGTCGGAGATATGTGCGGCCTTGACATCTGCCGGATCCTGACTTCGCGGATAGGATGGCGTTAAGTTTAGGATAATACCAATCTTACCGTCGCCTAGATTCAATTTTTTAAATGCTTCTACTGCCTTGGCATGGGCCACAATCGTATGATGGGCCACCTGCGCGCCTCGCTTGAAATCTACGATATTCGGATAATGCCAATTATATAAATAGCCGGCCTCGACTGGAACGATTGGTTCGTTAAAGGTAAACCAATATTTAACCCGGTCGCCAAACAATGTAAAGCAGGTTTCAGCAAATTTCACATAGGCCTCAACGACTTCCCGGCTTTCCCAGCCGCCTTTTTCCTGCATGCACATCGGCATATCGAAATGGTAGAGATTCATGAATGGTTCAATATCATTTGCAATCAGTTCGTCAATGACGCGATTGTAAAAATCAACCGCCTGCTGATTGACTTCCCCGACTCCATTCGGAATTAACCGCGACCATTGAATCGAGGTCCGGAATGAATTATGCCCCGTTTCCTTCATTAACTCGATATCCTGTTTATATCGGTGGTAGAAGTCTGAGGTTTGCTCCGGTCCTACTTGATTATGAAAGCTCTCCGGTTCAATGCTGTACCAATAGTCATATAGGTTTGGCTTTTTCCCATCGATATTTGCTGCCCCTTCTGTTTGCGGACCAGATGATGCACTTCCCCACCAGAAACCATTTGGAAAGCGATAAGTAGGTTGATTCTTAAGCGAAGTATTTTTCATAATTTATCACCGTCTCTTTTTATAATATAAGATTTATAAATTCTGACTTCGAGAATTGTCTAGCTCCAGCGCGCTTGCGGCTAGTGTCCTTCGCTCTCCGCCCTACGATAAGTCAACATCGAATCGCCTCCGGCTCTTCGTGTTTCCTTTATCTCAGTTGGAGCGCTCCACAAGGAAAGCTTCGGCAGCATAGGCATCGCACGAAGAAAAAGCGTTAGCTTTTTCGAGGAGGCCATACGCCGCTGACCAGGGCGCTTGCGCTTTTATATTTTTCTCCACTCACTTGGTGTGAGCCCAATTGTTTTCTTAAATTGTTTATAAAAATATGTCGTATCAGAATAGCCTACTTTTTTGCCAATTTCTCCTGCCCGATAGTGGGTTGTTTTTAACAATTCCTTTGCTTTTTCCAATCGATACCGGTTTAGGTATTCAGAAAAGACAACCCCTACTTCTTTTTGAAATAGCTGTCCTAAATAAATGACATTTACATGAAACTGTTGTCCCAAGGTTTTTAACGAAATCCCTTGGTCATAGGAAGCATGAATATAATCAAGGACATTTTGGACAATGGGACTGCGCATATTTGCCTGATTATGAATGGATAAAAGCAATTCGCGACAATATTCCTTCATAATTGCTTTCAGATGCTCCACGTTTTGGCTATAGGCTATTCTTTCCACGGCAGCTGTATAATAGGAAACATCGTCTTGCTGCAGCGAATAATGGATATAGGAAATAAGATCAAACGTATATTTTCTGGCAGATTGAGGGGAGATAAAAGGCGACTTCTTGGTTAATTCCTCAAAAAACAGGTCAACCACTTGCAAGGTCTCTCCATCCGCTTTCAATAGCTGCTTAACGATACATTCTTTGAATTCCTGCTGTTTTTTGACTTCTTCATGCCTATCAATCGGTAACATTTCTGAAAGAAGTACATTAGGATTTGAAAAGGGCTGCAGCAAACAAAACCCAATGGCATTCGTAAAACTCTCTTCCAATTCCTCTATCCTTTTAACCGGATTTCCCATCGATAAATAGAATAAACCTGAAGCGCTTCCTTCATTATTGAGATGCTCCACCAGGCTTTGATTCAATTGATGTAACTCCTCTTCACTCTTTCCGCCAAAAATAATAATTAATTCTTGGTTTGGACTGTATAGACAGGCCGCTGAATAATGCTCTTCAATATAGTTCCTAATTTCCTTTGATATTTCCGCATTTTGAAACTGTTCGAAACTTAATATAGAGACATTATGAAATGGCTGAACAAATTGGATATTATATAATGATAGTCTTTCAAAGCAATCATTTTTATTAATTTCACCGTTTAAATATCGCCATAATGTATTATCCAAAAGTGTGGACCGTTCCTGTATCTGATTGCCGCCTGTCATGGTTTTCAATTTACGCCCAACATTTTGGATGGTTGTGACTAATTCATCCTCATCCACTGGTTTGACTAAATAATTTTCAATTCCCAATAACAGACCCTGCTTAATAAACTCAAACTCCTGGTAACCTGTTAACACAATACTTTTAACCTTTGGCTGGATTTTCTTCACTTCTTTAATTAGATCTAACCCGGACATCTCACCCATCATAATATCTGTGATCAGAATGTCGATTGGGTTGTCTTTTAAAAAAATGAGGGCCTCTTCTCCGCTTTCTGCTGTTAACACAATTTCAAACCCATAATCCTCCCAATCTAACAGTGCCTGAAGGCCAATTGTAATCAGTGGTTCATCATCGACAAGCATCACCCTATACATTCGTGCCCCCCCTTGCTGGAATCAATAGTGTGACAATTGTTCCCTTATCTTTGGTGCTTTTTAGTGTTAGACCGAACGGAGCCCCGTACTTCAGTTTCAGACGCTGATGGATATTTCTTAATCCAATTGATTCCATTTCATCACCCTCTTCACAATTGATATGATGGATAATCTTTTCAAGTGCCTCTATTGGCATGCCCTTACCATTATCCTCCACACTTATTTCAACCATTTCTTCATGAGACGTGGCACGTATGAATAATTCGTTATCTGACTGGCCTTTCCTAAAACCATGCACAAAATAATTTTCAACAATTGGCTGTAAAATTAATTTTTGTACCAGTGTTTGTTCAACATTACATGGAATATCAAAGTGAACCTGTAATTTGTTTGGAAATTTAAATTGCATCAATTTTAAATACTGATTGACATACTCTATTTCTGTATATAAGGGAACGGTGTCTTTTGATTCTAACGAGTAGCGGAACAGTTTCGATAAATGGAAAATCATTTTACTTGAAGTCTTAGACCCCTCGACAACGGCAACCATCCGGATCGCCTCTAGCGTATTAAATAAAAAATGCGGATCAATTTGTGCCTGGAGTGCTTTTAATTCAGCTTCCTGCTGTTTCAGATTTAATAGATAAAATTCTTCAATATAGTTATTCAACTCATCTAACATGGAATTGATATTAACCGCAATCTTTGATAATTCATCTTCACGCTTTGATTTTGGAATTCTTGCATCAAGGTTTCCCTTTTCCACCTGACGAATAATGGCAACAATCCGATTAATTCGCCGTGAATAATTGTAAGTAAAGGAATAGGTAATCAAAATCGATATGATGATGAAAAAGATGATCACACCCCACATAGTTCCCCTTACAATGGTAAGCTTCTGCCATCCCTTGTCGGGAATCACACTGATGTAGGTATAATCTCCCTTGTTGGCAATCGTATTTATATAAAAATGGTCATTGTTCCACTTCATTTTCGTTTCATTTGTTTCTTGCTTGATCTGTTTGATCATATCTGTTGGGACATGAGCCTTATTTACCGAATAGATGATCTCGCCCTCATCATCCATTAAAAAAAAGGAAGCAGGCGTCCGGTCATGCTTTTTAACAATTTTGTCTAAACGGTTAGTAGAGTAATAAATTTGTATTTCTCCTAGTTTTTTCAATGTCACTGGATTATTAATGAAAACCTTTTTTGTAATGGTATCCTTTAATTTCCGGTGATTTTCCCGGTCCCCGTTGGACCTTGGAAGCAGTTCCGCCAAAAGCGAATTTGAGTTTAATACATCAGAATTTGCTATTATACTTTTATCCCATCGCAAACGATTGTAGATTAACAAATATTCAATCGCGGGATTTTCTACCGATTGTAAATTGATGGCATTAATATCGCTGTCTTGACCAAAATATGCATTAAAATACGTATCAATATTCGTAGGTTGAAACGATGGACTTTCCGAGAATTTATCTAAGCGATATTCTAAATATTTCTCATAGCCGTTATGAAGAGCGAAGGAAAAGTCATCAATCACATCCCCTTTTACATAGAAGTCACGTTTTGCCCGATTAACATCTGAGTCTTTAGCGGAAAAGTAGTCCTCGACCCTTTCCAATGTTCTTGTATTAATATTCACTTCCTTTTGTATGATCACATCGGAATAATAGTTGCTTATGGTAACAATTAAGATAATAACGGTTACAATAATTGTGAGTGAGGAAATGAAAAATAGTTTATTGAAAATGTTTTGGCTAAACCGTAATTTTCTTCTTTTTAACATGTTGAGGCCCTCGATTATACGGAAATAAAATCAAGCCGGAATGTTACACCCAGCTTGATTTTTACTATTTACTTTTGCTTACTTTTCCAATCATCATATTGCTTTTGAATTTCTTTTAACACTTTGTCAATGCCAGCTTCTTTTAATTTCTTATTGAATTTTGGCAGGTATTCTTCAGGGTTAACAGATCCTGTTGCCAATGCCGGATAGAACTCTTTAGAGATATTCGTAATCGCTGCAAGCTCAGATCTCACTGGATCACTGTCAAAGTGGAAACCAAGTGTTGGTGCTGGTTTTGCGGATGTATTAAACTCTTCAAACTTTTCCCATTTGTCTTTAGGATCATTGTCGTATAAATCTAAGATAAAGAAGTTTCCTAAAGAATAGGTTGGAACATTGTAACGATCAATACGAGCTGGAAGATCTTTAATCGTCCCATCATCGCTCTTTTCATAGTGAACGCCTTCAATTCCTTTGTCTACTAGGTTACGAAGATATGGATCAGTGTTAAGCAGATTTAAGAATTCCATTGCTTTTTCAGGGTTCTTAGATGTTGCAGAGATGGACTGAATGGAACCGGATACAGAATCATTAATCGTAACTGGGTTTTCAGCCGGAACAGAAACCACATCGTACTTAGCAGCACGGCTCCAAACTAAATCAGCGTACGGTTGGGAATCGCCCATACGGACAAACCAGTTTTCTACATCCATTGGCCAGCTGTCTTTGCTTGTTGCCGCATCTTCTTTAAGATAGCCTGCTTTGTAATAATTATGCATTGTTTTATACGTTTTCATGGCTAGATCAGATTCGAATGGGTTAATGACCTTGTCTCTGTCGCCTTCAAACGGGATGGCAAATGGCATTTCATTATTAAAGATATAGTCAAATGGAAGATACGCTTTGAATGTTGCCATTGGCGTAATCTTTGTTTCATTTTCTTTAATGACTTTTAGCATTGGTTCAAGGTCTTCCAGGCTTTGTACCTTTGAAATATCGAAGTTGTATTTTTCGACTAGACGTTTGTTGAATGTATAAACCGTTTGTCTTGCAGCCTCTTTATTAGTCGGAACACCGTAAATTTTTCCATTTACCTTAATTCCTTCTAATAACGCAGGATTGATTGCTTGTTTTACATCTTTTCCTTCCTTATTTAACAGATCATCAATGGCCAGGAAAGCACCCTTTTGTGAATTTTGAACATAATCAGTACCATTTGTAAAGATAATATCAAATGGTTCGCCTGAATTAATCATCACTTGTGATTTTTGCGCCCAATCGCCCCAGTCTATTTGAGTCATCTTCACTGTGGCATTAATTTTCTTCTTCGTATACTTGTTTACTTCAGCAAATACTTTATCAGTATCCTTTTGTGGTGTACCAATAGTGTACCATTTAATTTCGTATGGCTCGCCTTTCTTACCGCCCTTATCTGCTGCAGAAGTGTCTTTATTGCTGCTGCAAGCAGCTAGAATGGTGCCAAGTGACAAAACTAATGCCAGTAATACAGCTAATTTCTTCTTCATTCAACTCTCCTCTTTCTATTTTTATTCTTTAACGCCGCCAATAGTCAGTCCGCTAATAAAGTACTTTTGGAAGAACGGGTACGAAACTGCTATCGGTAAGGTGGCGATTACAACCATGGCCATTTTGGCTGACTCTTGTGGGATGGTGTCAAACAAGCTTAACTGCATGCTGGCCACATCCATATTTTGTCTCATAAATTCAAGGTTTGCCTCTATTTTCATCAATAAAGATTGCAGTGGTACTAGATTTGGATCATCAATATACAGCAGCGCCGTAAACCAATCATTCCAATATCCTAGTGTACTAAACAAGGCAATCGTGGCAATCCCCGGTAATGAAAGCGGGAAGATAATTTGGAAGAAGATCCTCCACTCACTCGCTCCATCCATCCTTGCTGATTCTAAAATCGATTCGGAAACGGATTTTAAGAAGAACGTTCTCATAATGATAATATAAAACGCATTCATTGCAAGCGGCAGAATCAATGCCCAAATGGTATTCTTTAAACCTAAAAACTGGGTGACAACAATGTAAGTCGGTACCAGACCGCCGCTGAAAAGCATCGTAAAGAACGCCAGAAAGGTGAAAAATCTGCGATACTTAAATTGCGGTCTTGAAATGGCATAAGCATAAAACGTGATCATCAATACACTGATAATGGTACCGACAATCGTAATAAAAATCGTAACACCGTAAGAGCGGAAGAATTGTGCCTTCATCCCCCATAGATACTGGTAAGCATCCGTACTCCATTCTTTCGGAATCAGTTGAAATCCATTTCTTACAATACTTTCTTCACTTGTAAACGAGATAATAATGACATAGATAAAAGGAAAAATACACGCAAGCGCGAGAATCCCTAATAACACACTAAAAATGGTATTGACAACCGGGTGCAGGTGTTGAGGATCTCGGTATTTTTTCCTAACAATACTTGCCCCACCCCCTTTCAAATCTTGTGTTGATTCTGATATAGCGGCAGATGGTTGTGTTTGTAAGTTCTTTGGCATAATGAAGCCGCTAGGCGACTTTCCCTCCCTTCATGAAGGCGCTCTTAAAATAATGCGCTTTCTTCATCTACTTTTCTTACAATATAGTTCGTTATGATCACAAGGGTAAATCCAACAGCTGACTGATAAAGACCTGCTGCTGTACTCATTCCAATGTCACCTAAATTCATTAGACCGCGGTATACGAATGTATCGATAACATTTGTAACCGAATAAAGCGCACCTGAATCTCTTGGTACTTGATAAAATAATCCAAAATCCGAGTTGAAGATTCTGCCGATATTCATAATGGTTAAGATAATCATTAATGGTTTAAGCATTGGCAAGGTTACGTGCTTAATCTGTTTCCATTTTGATGCCCCATCAATCATCGCTGCCTCATAATACGTTCGATCAATTCCGACGATGGATGCTAAATACACGATACTGCCGTAACCGACACCTTTCCATAGACTCATAAACACGAGAATGAACGGCCAATATTTCGATTCGCTATACCATGAAACCGGGTCGATATGGAACCAGCCAAGAACATGGTTTAACAGGCCGTGATCCGTACTTAAGAAAGTGAAGACAAAGTAGCTTCCGATAACCCATGAAATAAAATGCGGAAAGAGAATGGAAGTCTGATAGACCTTTGATAACCTCTTATTCACCAGTTCACTGAGCAGGATCGCTGTTGCCACAGCTGCGATTAGCCCTACTACAATAAAGATAAGATTGTATACGAGGGTATTTCGCGTAATAATCCACGCATCACTCGTACTAAACAAATATTTAAAGTTATCCCAGCCGACCCAATCACTATTCATGATACTGGCAAAGAAGCCATCCGGATGAATCCGGAACTTCTTAAAGGCCAAAACTTGTCCAAACATCGGCAAATACGAGAATAATAGCAGCCAAATCGTTCCGGGTAAGACCATCAGCAGCCAGATTCTATTTTTATATATATCACTCAATATATTTTTCATGTTTTTCCTCCTCTCGGGTGTTGTAAGCACTTCCATACCTTTATTTTATAGGGAAAGGGGGCCTTTTTATAGTTGACTAATTTGGGATTAAGTGCAAAAATCTTAGAAATTATTTCACTATGTGTTTAGGGAATATGTAAATAAAAAAGCAAGTATAGAATAATTGTCTATACTTGCCCTACAAGCTACTAAAAACTATATCTTACTTTTATATGATTTAGTTTCTCTCTTAAAATGGTATCAAATAGTGTTTCATCAATCGGCAAACTCTCCGCTTGTGTTTTTAATTTACTAAACACATGTAATAGTTTATCAAAATCTCCTTTTTCAGGGATAATGACGTTGGCATCGCCAAAAAACATATTAAACGTAACTAGCTCATCGTCATTCAAATTAAACTGGTTGTTTTTGAGTGCAGTGATATGTATTTTATCAAGAATCTCCTTTCTCTTCGTTCTTAGTCCTGGATCGCGTTGGGAGGTACCTGTTGAATTGTTATGACCCGTTCGGTATTTCAAAAAGCATTTATTTATATTCTCAAGTTTACCAATTACGGATAGATCAACCCAGAATGCGTAATCTGAACAAGCGAAATAGTCCTCCCGGTGTTTTACATTCGCATTCCTCACTGGCTCCATCCTGATCATAGCCGCCGGATTAGCGATGGGATTATGAAATAGTAACGAGAGATGAATATTTTCTGAGCCACTAGGCATTTTACTATATTTATCCGTTGATCCAAAAAACTGGAAATCACTGGAAACAGCTACAATATCTTGGTTCTCATTTAAAAATTCCACTTGCTCTTTCAGTCTGTCAGGAGTTGCCAAATCATCAGAGTCAATGAATGCGATATATTCACTCTCAGTTAATTGCAATCCTAAATTAATTATTTCCGGCAAACTTATTTTTTTCGATAGTTCAATTAATCGGATTCGTTTATCGGTATAGCTTTTGATGATTTCTTTAGAAGAATCGGTTGAGCAGTCATCGATAATTAAAAATTCAAAATCCCCGTATGTTTGCTCTAAAATACTGTCAATTGTGTCTTTCACATATTGCTCAGTATTAAAAACCGGCATGAATACCGTTAATTTTTTTGAGTCCATTATCATTCCCTCTAACTTTCCAATTATTTTGACTATTCACACTTCCCGTTATTGTATCAATTTGATATGAAATGTACAATTCTTCGTTTGGCCTCCTCCCTTTTCTACACAAAAAAACGCATTGGGATTCACATATATGTGAATCCCATGCGTTTATGTTTATTAGCAGCTTGTTCAAGCCACTGGAACGGATTGAGACCAGTAAAAAAGTCTCCTTGGCAATTTTTTCAGCCTGTTACTGAATTCTAAAGGTTTTGATTTCATACGGTTTGATGTCAAACTCAATTGGTCCAGTTGATGCTACACCCATTGGCTCTTCCATCAAATTGGTTTCCACCCATGAGGTGATGTTTTCAGCAATATTAATGGCAACCTTTCCTCTGCGTCCCTCAAACTCATGTAAACGGATAATGATTCCATTGCCATCATAAGCAGGCTTCACAGCGTCAAACCAAACATGGTCAGCAGTGGCTTCTAAGAATGACGCTTCTTTCGTCCATTTGCCTTCCACAGCAGTAATCGGATCATTGAGATCCCATGCTTTTTCCACTGTCTTCCCTTGGCGCCAGTCACCGATATGCGGATACAGCGAATAAGTGAAGGAATGCTGTCCCTGGTCTGCTTGCGGATCCGGATGGATCGCTGATTTTAATAAGGTTAAGCGCATCACATTTTCCTTAATGTCATAGCCATATTTAGAGTCATTCAGTAAACTTACCCCGTAATCCGGCTCTGACAGATCAGCCCACTGATGGCCGACGGTTTCAAACTTCGCCATTTCCCAGCTTGTGTTCCAGTGTGTCGGACGTTTCACATTACCGAATTGAATATCATAAGTAGCTTCTGTTGCCCGGATATTGACTGGGAACGACGCCTTCAGCAACTTCCGCTTCTCATGCCAATCAACATTCGTTTCAAAATCAATGCGGCGGTCATTATGATAGAAGACAATCCGTTGAGAAATTTCAGAATGATGATACTTCCACGTAACAAGAATACTAAAGGCAAGCTCCCCGTTTTCTGCCACTTCGAATGTTGCGATATCACGGATTTCCTCCATTTTCTCCTGATAGAACAGATCAATATCCCACGCATCATGTGCAAGCGGTTTATCTTCAAAAATTTGCAGGACATTGCCCTTCGTGCCTTCTTCTAGCACCGAGCGCTGTGATTCCTTATCATAAAGTTTCGTCAGCTGACCGAACTCATTCCACTGAACTAGATAATATGGTGTTTCCAGCTTTCGGTCTTGATAGACAAAATTCGATGATACTGGAGCGGCTTCAGCCGGATCAAAATATAAAGTTGCCGCACCAAAAGATGGAAGACTGTTGACTTCCACAAGCCAGCCATTCTCACGTTTTTGATGATTTAGCACATTGCCGTTGCTGTCTTTCCAGACTCCTGCGGCAAAATCATCAAACTGAGAAACGAACACATTTCTTCTGTCTTTTTGATGGCTCGAATTGATTACAACGACAGAATGATCCGCTGCGGCAATTCCGTTTTGCAGAATCTCCTTGTCGACTTGCTGGACAATTTGGAAGGCTTCCGCATATTCTTCCTTTGCATCTTCATACACTTCATGAATCGAAGAGCCCGGAATAATATCGTGGAATTGATTTCGTAAAATAATCTTCCAGCCGTCTTTTAGCTCAGTATCGCCCATCCAGGCGCCATTTTCAGACAGCCAGGAGGATAGGAATTCTGATCTGCGATATAAAAGCTCAAGTTTCCGATTCATTTTTTTCATGAAGGCCTGGCTTGTATACGTACCCCGATGGTATTCCAGATACAGTTCCCCATCCCATTTATGAATATAACCTTTAGACTCTGCCACATTTTGATGAAGCTTTTCGAAGAAGTCACCAGCCGTTGACGCCTTTACATTCGGCATTCCAGGCATCATGTCTAGTTTCTCTCTCATTTCGAGCATGTGGCGATTGACGCCGCCGCCGCCGTCACCATATCCGTAGGAAAGAAGCAGGTCTTTCGATAAATCCTTATCGCGATAGCCTGTCCAGGCGCCTTTCACCGTTTTCGCGGTGATAAATCCGTTATACGTGTAGAACCAAGAGTCCGGACCGTTCCACGGTTCTGGCGTCGTGATAAAGTGTGTTAAAATCTCTGAACCATCGATTCCCTTCCAATAAAAGGTATCATGAGGCATGCGGTTGTATTGATTCCAGCTGATTTTCGTTGTCATCATGGTGTTGATGCCTGATTTTTTCAAAATCTGCGGCAGTGCCCAGCTGTAACCAAACACATCTGGCAGCCAAAGATAGGTACAATCTACACCAAATTCTTCTTTAAAGAAGTTCTTCCCGTGGAGGATTTGCCGTACCAAAGACTCGCCGCTTGGAATATTACAGTCGGCTTCCAGCCACATCGCACCGCCGGCTTCCCACTTTCCTTCGGCAATTCTCGCCTTCATTTGCTCGTAAATGTCCGGATAGTCAGTTTTGATATAATCATAGAGCTGCGGCTGGGTTTGCAGGAATAGATATTCTGGGAACTGCTTCATTAAATGCAGAACCGTTGAAAAGGAACGGGCAGATTTTTCCCTTGTGTTCCGTAAACGCCAAAGCCAAGCGACATCAATATGTGTATGACCAACCGTATGAATCGTAATATCGGACGTTTTCTCGATTGCTTGAAGCGCTTCTGTTAAGCTTGAATCTGCTTCGTAGCACGATTGATAAAATTCAGCACTTCCAGGCTCGGTCCAATTAATTTGCAGCAAGGCATCTTGAAGCAGTTGTTTTAAAACGGAATAATTAGGGTCCGCTTCATTCGTTTCTTTTAGCACTTCATATCCGGCTAAAAGTGTATAGTATAAATTATCCACTTGTGTATCGAGCCAGCCGATTTTCGCCATTTCCAGTTTAAATTCGTTCTCAACCGGAACGCCGCCACCTTCAAGACCCGACCAAAGGCGAAAATCCAGACTCATTGGCCCTTTAGTGATTTCCTTATCAAAGAGGACCTCTTCGTGATTGGAATCGACACCCTGGTATGGTTTTCCATTTACAAATAGTAAGGATTCAAACCCTGAATTATTCCCGCCGCCTGTCTTGCCGAAGGAGAACAGCCCGGCTACCTGCTTGCTGCTGATTGGCAGATGACTATCAATATCTGCATGAAGCCAAATATATCGATCCCGCCCTTTCCAATAATCACCCAGCTTCATCACGCTAGTTTCATCATAAGAAACAGGTGGATAGGCTCCCACTTTGCCATCATCTTCCTGTGCGATAAATTGCTCAATCGCAATGCAATCACGATAACGATAACCCTCTAATTCGTGAATACGGGCTTCAAATTTTCTTTCCGTTAAAAACAATCCGTTCACCCCATTTTGTTATTTTCGAATTTCCCCTTATAAAGAGAAGTTTCCTGCTGTGACGATACGGTGATACACATTGCCGCCAATTAAGCCGTCAAACATTTCCCAAGGCCCATCATGGCGTAATCGTTCCTCTTCTAATTCCTCAATAGCAGAAATCCTGCCCTCCAGCCATTCATGAATCCGATATTTTACCGAGTCCATCCGGGTAATGACACCGCCGTAACGAATATCAATAACCTCCCAGCCAAATGGTTTATAGGCAGCAAACCAGATGTTTCGATGCATTTGACGCAACAGATTCACATTGGCTTGGATCCAATCGAGCTTTGGCAGGAACGCCCTCATTTGCTCGAAGTCTTTTTTCTCATACACTTCTTTGATTTTTATTCCGATTTCCGCCTTCACACTTAAAACTCTGGCCAATTGCTCATAAAACTCAAATAGCTTTTCCCATTTGGGGTTATTGTGTTTCGCTTGTTCCATTTCCGGGACTAGTTTTTGATAATGCTCACCAATGGACAGTCCGCGAATATTTTCATCATATAATCCAATTAAGACATCCTGGTACAATAACACTTTAGAGGTCATCGATATATTCATGTTATCTTTCATCACACCGGGCGTCTCATCCAATCTTTTTAACATCATAAAGTCATCAAAGTGTCCTTCATTAAGGAAAGCAAATCGCTTGGCGGTATGGGCTATGGTTACTTCCTTATGATAGGTGTGTTCTGCAAATAATTGTAAGATTGGCATTGAGGTGGAGAATGGGGTTTCGGCTCCATTGTCGCCCCATAACGTCACAAATACTTCTTTAATACCTTCTTTTTTACATGCAGCCATAGCGGCTTCCGTTGTCGCAATGGCTTTTCCGTAGTTCGGAGCAAGCCCATTCCACGTCCAGGCCCCGCCGGCAAAAATGGTCTTCTTGGCAAGCTGTTTATGATGCCTGAAATAGGTTTCATACACTTCCTGCTCTCCCTGATAATAATTCCAATAAACAAGCTCTACATCAGGAATGGAAGCTAGAATTTCCTCGCGAATGCGGCCGTTTTCATCGCGGTATTTGCTGTCTTCTGCAAACAGCGTGAAGTACATGTCACTCCAGATCATTGGTTTAAGACCATACTTATCGGTAAGGGAAACAACTTTTTGCAGATGACGGTTCATGAGATCGATATGATTCTCAAAACCGTGCTTTTCTAAATATTTACCTAAACCGAGCTGGAAGGTCTCATCCATGCCAATATGAATCCGCTTCGTCTGAAACGGTTCCGAGGCTGCCCTAATACAGTTTTCCAAGAATTCATACGTCTTCGGCTCATCTACTAATAAAATGTCGTCTGTGTCTTTTATACTAGCAGCATCATTCCATTTAAGCGCTTCCCGCAGGTGGCCCAATGCCTGAATACAAGGGATCATTTCAATCCCTAATTTTCCGGCATAGTCATCACAGGCTTTCAACTCTTCTGTTGTATATCTTCCCCGCATATAGCCAAAATAGGGATATTCCTTTACCTCGTACGTATCCTCTGTATAAAGCATCAAGGTATCTAATCCCATAACTGCCATTCTTCGGAGCAGCTTTTCGATATCAGCAACGGTTGGCACGGCATTTCTTGATGCATCCAGCATCACACCGCTCAATTCAAACTGTGGATTTTCCGAAAGATCAAACTCATGGTCTTTATGAAAATGTTCGAGCCATAATCCTAAAGCCCGGAAAAAATGAATCGGCTTATCAAACGTTATTTCCCCATGGCCGTCTTTATTGGCTGCCCTTAATGGTCCATGTTGATTTTTCACATCAATCGGATAACCTTTCGTTGATAGGTGAATATTTAACTGTTTTGCGATACCTCGAAGACCCTCCGCAACAGAAGATACGTCTCCCCTTACGTGCAGTTCCATGATCATTCCCCCTGTTTTTCCAACATCCAACATGATTACTGCTGTTGTACTCGTTTTTCTAATGAGGCAAATCGGCCAAGACAAACCTTCATCATCCAAAGGGCCGGTGCGACCGCAGATATAAACAGGACGAGGCCGGGATACCGATTCATCACATAGCCGATAAAAATTAACCCAATTCCAATCAAAAGGGTAGATGGTAAACTTGTCACGGTAAACAGAAACGACTGCCTGATATATTCTTTATTTGACAGCTCGTAATGGACATAGATGGCAAAGAAATAACCAACAGCCATTAATAGGACAAAGATTAGACTGTAAAGAATAATTAATAGAAGGCTGGCAAAAACACCTGTCATCAACTGTTCAGCAATACGGATATCAACAAAGAGAAAAAGGCCAATGCTGTAAAACACAAGGCCTATTCCATTGCTTCTTTTCCATTCTTTAAAATAGACTTGCTTAAACGTCTTCCATACAGGTATATCCGTATCTTTTCTCAGCCATTTCCGGACAATAGTGAACAGGGCGACGGATGCCGGAAAAAAGCCAAAGACCCCTAATCCCAAGATGGTAAAGGCAATCCAGTACAGATTGGCCAAGATTGCCCTCCAAATCCATTCACAAACGACAATCATCCATGGCACTTTTTTCATGATCCATCACCCTTTCAAATGACTAAACTTGACTGTTTCTTACGCTTGATTGCCTTTGTTCTTCATTAATTGATTATAAAGCGGACTTCCTTTTACTGCCTTACCCGTTAAACTTAAGACGAATTCACTGAACATGGTGTTGGCCCATGCAAACCAATCCCTTGTAAATTCTTCAGGGCTATCAGCGTTAAAGCCTTCATGCATAAAATGAGTACCACCGTCTGTTTGTTTAAAATAAGCTAAAATTTCTTGTTTTTCTGCTTCACTCGTTGTGGTCATTCCTTGGATGGCCAATGCGATATGCCAAATATAATGATCAGGCGTATGCGGACTGCCAATTCCATTAGCATATTTTCCTTCATAATAATAAGGATTATCCCTGCTTAAAAGGAAGGAACGTGTGTGTAAATAGGTTGGATCATCATACGAAAGATAGCCTAAGTACGGTGCTGCAAGCAGGCTCGGAACATTGGCATCATCCATGACATTCACTCGGCCTTCTCCGTCTGTTTCGTATACATACATGTCGCCATGAATCGGGTGGTCCAGCTTCGCGTATTGTTCAATCCCCTTTTGAATTTCACCGCGAAGTTTCAGGCATTCTTCTTTAAGTGCTGGATGGTTTAATACATCACACATTTCCGCTGCATACCCTAAGACGACTACGGCAAACATATTAGCCGGGACAAGGTAGCCGTATGTGCAGGCATCATCGCTTGGACGGAAAGCACTCCAGGTCATACCTGTCGGAACAACTCGTCCTCCCTTGCCTTCACGGATCAACGTATCTGACTGGCGGCAATCCGTACGCTCAAAGCGGTAAGGAGATAGCTCTTCATGATCCTGCTCTGTCCGCCATACCTGAATAATGGTTTCCACTACCTGTTGGAACGTTTCATTTATTAGAGTAGTCCGTCCTGTCGACTTCCAGAATAGGTAGGCTAGCTGGATCGGATAACATAAGGAATCAATTTCATACTTCCGCTCCCAAATATGCGGTGTCATCTTGGTTAAATCCGTTTGATGCCCTTTGCCATTTGCTGTTTGATTAAACGCATTGGCATACGGATCATGCAGGATGAAATCAAATTGCTGGCGAATGACTCCTTCAAGTAGAGCAGCCATTTCTTCATCCTCTTCAGCAGCAAGTAAATAAGGTCTAACCTGTGCGGCTGAATCTCGCAGCCACATTGCCGGGATATCCCCGGTAATCACGAATGTTTTCCCATCTTCTTGTTTCTTCAACGTAGTGGTATACGTATTAACAAAGCATTGCTCAAACATATGCTGTAACTTTTTATCGTGCGGAAAAAATTCGTTTACATGTTGAATCAGTTTTTGCATGGATTCAGGAATTACTGAAGTCATTTGTACCCGCTCCTATCTCTATTTTTGAAAACCTAATGTGATAATTTCGTATTTTCCTACTTCATATGAATCTTTGGCATTGTCTGACTGTTTTTCTAGGATGTTGCTTTTATAGGATTCATGGTCCTGGATATTGGCCTGAAGATTAGTCTTTTCTTCGGCCGGATTAAACCAGCGAACCATCACATCATCTCGCTCTTCCGCTACCCTCATGGACGTCCATACAAGTCCATTGGATTCGGATTGAACAAATTGATGTGTCTCCGGGAACGCCCCTTCATGGATGTCCGTCTGAACAACGACGAGCGGAACTTTGTATTGATAGGCATCGACAAAGGCTTGTGACTGAATGACATCTTTCTCGTGCGGCAGCACTTGCCATTCTGCAGTCTGCATCCCTAAGCATTGTGCTTCCGGTGTCGGGAAGTAGCCCCAGTCCCCAAGCTCGGCTGTCGCACGAAGCACGGTAACCGCAATGGTGCCATTCTCCGGGATAATTTCATATTCTTGCAAACCATCTGTTGCTACGGTTAATCCCATTCTCTCATCCGCCAGGCTGGCAAAGCGCTGCTGGTGATGGCAGAAGCTCGGATTCTCCCACTCTTTTTCCGGTGTGTTCGGGCGGGTGACTATTTCAAAAATACTGTCTGCTTGATGTGTTTCTGTCTGTAAACCTGTTGGGAACAATACACGCAGACGGTGGTCTGTAGCTTGGTTGTCAATGGTCAGTTTAAATGCCGGACCCTTCATTCCCTTTTCAAGGGTAACAACCGTTTTTAAGGTAATCGCAGTCATTTCGTTCGATCTGCCTGACGCTCTTTCTTTGTGCCAAATAAGCTTATTGCGTTCGATTGCTAAGCGATCGTCCGCTGAAACCGGGATCGATAACGTATGTGTAAACTCCAGGACGGTTCTGAGTGTGCTTCTTTCTAACCATGTAAATTCTGCCGGTACACCCTTTGTCGTAATTGGGGCATGTCCCTCTGCTTCCTTGTACATATATTCGTTTCCAACATCTCCTGTGTCCTCATAAATGCCAAGCTGATGGAACGACTCCCCTGTTTCCTTCTGCATGAGATCATAGCTGCCGTCTTCATGAAACTGTAGATGTACATATTCATTTTCCATTTCGAACTGGGTATCGGAAGCAGGTACATCCTGCTGCACTCCTTCGGTACCCTGTACAAGGTAGAAGGTTTTATAACCAAATGACGGTACGCCCTCCGCGAAGAACGAAACCTTTGCCCGTTTGGCAAAATACGGCTGACGGAATTTATCATCCGGCAGATCGTAGCCAAATTCGACTGCAGGTTCCTCTAGCTGCATGTCTACCATATTACCTTCCCCATCAACCAGCATATAGCTTGGCGTTTCCTTATCCTGTAGGTAGGCTGGAATTTCTTCGAAGTGCATTTGTGAAAAATACACTCTTTCCAAGTCAACTATTTGGGTGATGACTTCATTTTTCTCCCAGCCTGTCGTATTCATAATAACGAGTGGAATACCGCCTTCAGGTGTCTGCGAAGTATCAACTGTTTGTGCCAGCTCAGCTGCTTTTTCCCTGACAAACACCTCTCCCATTTGCGATACCGTTTCAAAACGGGTAACCATTTCACGGTGAACTTCATCTACACTGCAGCCGCAAATACTGTCATGCGGGTGGTTCTTCATGAGCGATTTCCACATGAAGCGGACATATTCCCTTGGGTAGCTGCCGCCTGCTAAATAATTCATGGCCGCCAGCGGCTCAGCATTTTTCTCTAAAAGGGTTTGACAGTGATGATTCATTTGCTTTAAATAAATCCGGCTTGACGCCGTATTGACTAGGGTGGACCAGCCGTCTGTCCGCTGATTGCGCAATTCCCCTTCAATGACCTGCAGCTCCTCAGGAAGAGCTTGTTTTAACTCTTCCGTATATTCATTAAAACTTGAATGCTTAAATTGATAATCAGGATAAAGAGCCGATGCTGTTTCAATCGCCTGTGGAATCGACTTTTGCAGCGGCTGATGATCACAGCCGTTCATAAACAATAATTGATTCGTTGAAGCATATTTTTCAGCATCCTCGAGTTTCTTATCCCAGAACGCTTTCGCTTCCTCTTGATCCACCGGGATTTCATTCCCATTGGAATACCAGTTAGCAAATAAAATTCCTAAAACACTTGAACCATCCGGTGATTTCCATATCATTTCGGAATAGGGTGATTCATAATCAGGCACATCTGATACGGTGTTATTAAAGCCCGTCGGCTTCACTCCCCTGCCAAAGGCAGCCGTATCGATTCCCGCCTGCTTTAAGAGCTGAGGGGCCTGCCCGTAAATACCGAATGTATCCGGAAAATAGCCGATTTTTGAAAAATGTCCATAGGCTTTCGTATCATTCAACCCAATCAAAAGGTTGCGGACATTCGCTTCCGAGCTTGTTAAAAAAGCATCCTGCAGTACATACCAAGGGCCGATATGAAGTTTTTCCTCTTCTATTAATTGCTTAACCAGTTCTCGATTTTCCGGGTGGACAGCGAAATAATCCTCGAGCAGAACCGTCTGCCCATCTAGATGAAACGACTGAAAACCGCTGCCGTCCTTTTTGAACTGTTCAATAAGATTATTCATAAGCTGAATGAAATAATAGCGGTGTGTTTCGAAAGGCAAGTACCATTCCCTGTCCCAATGGGAATGGGAAATAATATGGGCTGTCTTTTTCATGAGACTTCCACTCCTTTTACTATTTAAATGCGAAAACGCTGTCATTATTGAATGATAAAGTATTTCCACTCTTACAATAAAAAAAGCTGTCATAAACAGCAATAGATTCACCACAAGTCATAAAGTTATTTCAGTGTATATAAAATTAATCCATTTAAAAAGAAAAGCGCAAACGATAAAATAAACATAACGGATGGAACGTATAAATGTAAGCGTTATCCAATCAAGTAAAATAATTGGTTTCTTGTTACCAGATGATAAAGGAGATTTACTTATGACTAATACAACTGTTTCTGAAACAACAGCTGCTGCGGCATCTGCAGAAGAAAAAGCACAAATCGAATATGAGATCTATCCTATACCACATCAAGTCACCTATCATGAAGGTTCATTGAAATTTGACATGGCGATCCAAGTCATCTACGACGATACCATTGATTCCGTTACGAGAAAAAAGCTGGAAACCGTGTTGAAACAAAATGGCTGCCCGGCTCCGAGTGAAGGGACCACGCCCGCTGATGACAAAATCAATATTTTAGTAGGAACAATAGGCTCAAACGGCCCTGTCGATACCTATGCGGCAAAAGAAGTAAACGCTGATGGCATGGATTTTTCTAAAATTGATGCGTATCAACTAGACATTCAAAAGAATGTGATTACGATTCTGGGAAAAGACACAGATGCCAGCTTCTATGGTGTCCTATCGTTACATGCCATTTTATCGCAAGCCGCTGACAAAGTCGTCCGGAATGTAACCATTCAGGATTATGCCAATACAAAAATCAGAGGGTTTATTGAGGGGTACTACGGCATTCCTTGGAGCAACGAAGACCGCATGTCGCTTATACGCTTTGCCGGCCAATTTAAAGCGACCTCTTATGTATTCGCACCAAAGGACGACCCGTATCACAGGGAAAAATGGGCGGAAGTTTACCCGCCTGAAAAATTAGCGGAAATTAAAGAAATGGCGCAGGTTGGAAATGAAAATAAAACCCGTTTCGTTTGGACGATTTCCCCATTAACAGAGGTAGCCAAAATCTCGCAAACAGGCGGCGACCCGATGCTTGAGCTTGAGGAAAATACCGATAAGATGCTTGCCAAGTTTGAACAATTATATGCTGTCGGTGTACGGCAATTTGGTGTGTTGGGCGACGATGTCGGCAGCCTGCCGCATGATTATGTTGTTGCCTTAATGCATTCAGTTTCGGAATGGGCAATAGCAAAAGGCGATGTCTATGATACCTTGTACTGTCCGGCAAGCTACAATTCCGACTGGGCTTGGATTCCTGCCGAGTTGAATGCCTATGAAAAAGGATTCGATCAAAACATCCAAATCTTCTGGACTGGGTCAACGACTTGCGGGCCGATTGTCCAGTCAACCATCGATACATTTAAAACTTTAGAGAATGACGGTGTTGACAGAAGGGATCCATTATTCTGGCTTAACTGGCCAGTAAATGATGTCGATATGTCGCGCGTCTTTTTAGGCAGAGGGGAAATGCTCCAGCCGGGGATTCAACATCTAGCCGGTGTGGTGACAAACCCCATGCAGGAAGCAGAAGCATCAAAGCTGTCTATCTTCGCTGTATGTGATTATGCATGGAACACAGAGGCATTTCATGCGCAAAAAAGCTGGGAAGACAGCATGAAATATTTCGAGCCTGAAGCAGCGGAAGAGTTTTATACTATCGCAAAACATATGTCAGACGCTGACCCGAATGGTCTTAAACTGTCCGAGAGTGAAGAGATTAAGCCTTTGCTAGACTCCATCACATCTAAAGTAAATAATGGTGAATCGTTAAAAGACGCGGCTCCCAAAGCCATGGCCGAACTGCAAAAAATCGCCGATGCCGCAGATGGATTTTTGGCAAAAACCAAAAATGAAAAGTTAAAAAATGAGCTCGCACCCTTTGTCCAGTCATTACGTGATCTGGTTCTGGCGGATATTGAGTATATTAAAACGATTCTCGCTGTTGAAGCAGACAACAAAGCAGGCTCAAGGGATCATTTTGAAAAAGCAACGGCATTACGCCAGCAAAGCTTAAACTATGATCGCCCGCTCTTAGAAGGCACGATGAAAACAATGCCCGCAAAGAAAAGACTGCAGCCATTTACAGCTAACCTGGAGGAAAAGATTTTACCAATGGTCGCACAATAATAAATCGGTCCAAAAAGGGGCTAGGCCACCGCTGGATAAAAGCAGCGGAGACCTAGCCCCTTACTTGTTAATTCTGAAGAGAGGATGAAACAGGAAAACCGCTCCTATGATTCCTTCTTCAATTGCTGGATCTTTTCCATGGCCTGAACGAGTCGGTCATAGTTTGTGACTTGCTTTCTTAGTGTTGGATGGAGCTTATTGTAGGCTACTTTACAATCGTTGACGATGTGTTTATCGGCAAGCGTCAAATCGTTAACATCTGGCAGATTGTTGATTTGATGAATGACCTCGGTTACCTTTTCGTTCAAATAGGCCACGCTGTATCTTAGGCTTTCTCTTTCACCTTCGGTTTGAACCGTATAATAGATTCTTCCCGCTTCCGTGCTGCCAAAGTCTAACTGATCGAATGTGATGGTTCCATCCGTTTCAACTGTCTTCTCTGCCAGAGCAACATCCGTATCCAACGATTTATATAAGCGTACTGTCTGACCTTTCTTCACTCTTTCAAGTGTAACCTGATCGTTTGCGCCGGCATTATTTTCTGCCTTCACAAAATGCATCATGCTATTTTCTGTTCGTGGGAGAGCCGCACTTTCAAACATCTGCCATTCATAAATCCGGATCGCACCCCATGGAGAGGTTCCGCTATTGTAAATTTGCAGCTTGAATTCTTTTGCGGTCACCGGCTGGTCTAAGACGATATCCGTTACCGCTTTCGTATTACCGGTAATCTTTTTGGCGCTGACCCACTCGCCATTATCATTCTTGTAAAACAGTTCAAAATCAACGGTATTCATGTTGCTGGCTTCCCCGCCATATTCGGCATGTTCCACGCGCCAGCGACGGATGGTTTTCTTCTCACCGATATCAATTGTCATGTACCCAGTTTTGGCATTGACCGCACACCATTTACTGTTACCAATGGCCGTGCCGTCTAAAGCTTTAACTGCAGGCTCGGCAGCATTTTCTGCTGATACACCTGTAACCTTTGCATTTAGAGCCACGTTCGCTGAGGTCGGATTGCTCTCAACCTCTGTTGCATCTGTTCCCATCCCCCAGTCAAAGTCAATTTCAGCTGCCTCGCCGCGCACATAATCGCGATTAACTGGAACAACCTTCAATGTAGTCATGTTATCACTCGATGCGTTTTCCACGGTCCGGGTAATATTAGGCGTGTAGAAATAGTTATTCGGTGTTACCCCTAAAAGTGTATCCTTTCCATCAGCATTCTCTTGGTACACCTCATAATACAAGTCATTATCTTTGTCAGCCCAGCTTAGACGGGCCTCCGCCTCAAATGCGGTCCTAGGCATTTTTTCTATAATCTTCGCATCTGCAGGTTTCGTTAAAACCGGTGCCTTGGCATCATAGACGGACAGCTGGCCTAAATGGATCGAATAGTTGTCCATTTTTTCCGCATTGCTCACTTTCAGGCTTAACGCATAGGCTGTTTTTCCAGCATCCTTTCCAAGATCGACGACTGCTGTCTGCCAGCCATCACCAGACTTAGACAATGGATAATATTTCATTTGATCTTGTGCATAGTCTTCACCGTATGCCACACCAAGCGACACCTCAGCACCGGTTGGATTTTGATAGACCACACGAACCTTTGTATTATCGGTTACATCCAGTTTCGTGCTGTACAACATGGTGTCGTTGACAGAACCTGCATCAAGTGTGCCGCTGAATTTCAGGGAGTTGCCGCCGTTATAGGCCTTTTCAAAATCATAAGCTACGTTGATTCGGCTTCCTTCATGGCGGGTCCACCAGCGCCAAGTCGGCATGATGTCCTGAATGGAGCGGTTATTCCACTCAAGCTCACTGGCGGTTTTTCCATTTACAAAATACTGTTTTCCGTGCCCGCTGTTAAAATTGGTGGTAAACGGCATTTCCTCAATGACAGACGCATCCGTCACAAAGCGCGCCATCCCTTTCCAATTGGCAGAATCATCGGCAAGAGTTGGGTCGCCCTGAGGGCCTGTCCACAACGTTTTCTCTTTCTCATGGAAGTCAGCTGGGTCCTTCGCCAATCCCATGGTGGAGTTTGGTGTATAGAGCGCGATGGAAACCTTTGGCTGCTTGTTCTCATCCAGCAGGGCATCCGTATTAATTTTCGTATTATACGAATTGGCTTGAAGTTCAAAACCTGCATAGGCATCAAAAGGACTGCGCTTATGTCCATTCATGGTCTCAACCGTTGTGTTAATTTTGCTGGTTGTCCAGTTGTAGTTTAAAAAGAATTCATCAACGGCATATACACCATCTTCCGCAGGTTTTACATACATATCATTCTTGCTGTTGATGGAATCCTGATAGTTAATCGCTCCATTATTATCCTGCGCATCGTACCAGCTTACATGTAGTTTGGAATTCCGCTTGATATAGCGCATCATTTCATTCATGCGTTCCGCCGTTTCCTTGCTGACTCCGTAGGTTTCTTGGTTAAAGAAATAACCATCAAAACCGTAGTATTCTGCTATTTCAATCATTTTGTCTGCCACCGGGAAACTTCCATCAGCCTCCTGCTTGGTAAACTTCTCGATTTCGGCAACCCCTTCAGCTGACCTGCCCCACGGGAAACCAAGTGTGGCATAGACGGGAACCCCATTGCGGTGAGCTGCATCAACGATATCCGGTGTTGGAATGGCAAAAACCCCTTCATTCGTTCCTGCCCAATAAATATAGGAATCTAGCAATTGCCAGTTATCAAAGGCATATACATTAAATTCATTGCTTCCGACCGAACTTGCCTCATCGTGGTTCCAAGTGGTAATTCCTGCATTCGTTATACCTGCCTTTGGACTGGCAAGCGGATTCACCTGGGCCCCTTTGAAGCGGTCTTTATTCAACGGAACACTGGCGCGGTTTAACTCGGCGTCCGGATCATTTTCAGGTGACCACTTCAGCAATGTATCCACTCTAAAAGCTGGTGCCAGCGGCTTTAGACTGAGGTGTTCCGCATAATTTTCGTTCACGACATCTGTTCCGTCTCCATTCACTTCGGCATTTGCTCCAGTGGCCCCCATTGAACTAAGTAACATGAAGGCAGCTGAAGCAGATAACAAACGGCTGTAAAACTTATTTCGACTTCTCCACATACGATCCTTCCTCTCCGGGACAGGTCGACCCTGTCTCTTTCACAAATTCTATTTTGTTGGAAATCCATAAACCTCAAATTCATAGATTCGTGCAGCTTGGTCGCCGCCTTGGGTTGGCTTGTCCGTCCATAATCGGACAAAGCGTGCATTGGTTAAGGTGATGCTATGTTCTGAGACAGCCGCTGAATTATCTGTTACTTTCACTGCCTCTGTCCAGTTTTCTCCGTCCGTACTTACTTCAATTCTGAATGCCTGGGTATTAAAGGCACCCGGTTCCCCGCCGGCCTGGGCATGGTGAATAACGAATTTTGCAATCGAATATTGACCGCCAAGATCAACCTTTAGCCAATGAGGAGCATCTCCTAAGGCGCACCATTTACTTTTTACGTTTCCATCCAAAGCATATTGTGCCGCTTCACTCGGAGCACATTGTCCGCTCGCAATGGCCATCTTATTCAACGCAACATTTTTAATATCCTTGGCTGCTGCAGAAATGGTAATCATCGCTTCTTTAGTCAGGATACTTTCACCCTCACTGTTTTTCGCAATCAAGGTAACAGGGTAGACGCCTTCTTTTTCATAGGTGACAACTGGGTTTTTCTCATTGCTCACAGACGGTGTACCGCCTTCAAAATGCCATTCCACTGCTTCCGTTACCTCAGAGGACGTATCGAAAAATTGGATCTTATCCCCAGGTGCAGCTACCGTTTGATCTGCGCGGAAATCCGCTTCAGGCTTTGGATAGGACGGCCAGTCGAACGTTACAGCTGCAGGCTCGCTTCGTTTAAACTCTTTGTTCACGGCAACAATTTCCAAATCGGTACTGCTTTCCTTTCCGTTTCGTCTTAGATTGGAAAGGTAATACACATGATTAGGCGTGGCACCGACAAACTCTTTTTCGTGGTTTGGCAGCGTCCGGTAAATTTCATAGTGGCTTACATCGGAATTAGCCGGTTCCCAAGCAAGAGCCACATCTGCATAGATTCCTTTGTTAAACTCAGTATTACTTACCTTACCTTGCTTTGGTGCTTGGACCTTGTTGTGCTTCTCTTGTTTGTTATTAACCTTGATTTCACCAATATTTGTCGTAAAGTCCTTCACCCCGCTGTCACTTTCCACTAAAAGCGAGATGGCTGCGATGTTTTTATCACTGTATTTTTTCAATTTAAACGAATCGGTCATCCATTGCTGATGACTTTGCTTTTTCACATCGAAAAAGACAAATTGGTCAGGATTGTCGGTGAAGCTGACCCCAAGCTTCATGTTTGGCTTTTTCAAATCTGTTTTATAAGTCAGGGCGATTTCCGTATCCTTTTGAATCGGCAGGTTGGTTTTATAAAGCTTAATCTGTGTTGGATTGTTTGCATCAATGGCACCTGAAAGCTTTAAGGAGCTTCCGCCGTAATAAGAAGTTTCCCAATCAAAATCAACGTCAACCGCCTGTCCGCCCTCTTTCAGCCAGCGCCAGGTCGGCAGAAGATCCTGCAGGCTGCGGTTATTCCATGACTGTTCACTTACCGTCTGTCCATCTACTGCAAAGAACTTACCGCTGCCGGTATTAAAATGAGTGACAAAAGGAAGTTCCTCGACAGCCGTTTTGGCCGTGAAATAATGGGCCATTCCTTTCCACCTACCGTTCTCATTGGTGGACGCAGGATTTCCAGACTTGCCAACCCAGAATTCATTTTCCTTCTGGTAAAACTGTTCCATGGTTTCCGCTGTTTTGAAAGCCCAGTCCGGACGATAAATTCCTAAAGAAGTTAGGGGTGCTTTACCCTCTGGAAAGATTCCCTGCCAAGGAATAGTTGTGTTTGTTCCATTCGCTTCCACATCAATCCCGGTAAACAAGTCATACGGGCTTCTGCCTAGTTCCTGTGCTTTAGCGGCAGAAGACTGCTGATCGCGCCACCAGAAGTTTAAAAACATACTGTCGGAGACACGCTTGTTGCCGTCCTGTAAAAAACTGCTATTTTTATCCGTTAACGCATTTTGCCAATTAATTCGGCCATCCTTCGTCATCGAATCGTACCACATGATTTGCATATCTTGCGGTTTATGTTTTTGAAGATATTCAAGGAATTCCTGCATTTTTTCAGCAGTCTGGACGTTCCCGCCTTCGGTTTCCTGGTTTATGAACCAGCCGTCAAACCCATAATAGTTTGCCGCTTCAAGCAATTTGTCCGCTGCCGGGAAGGTTCCATCCTCCCGCTGGGTCAGCATTTGGTTGACCCATTCTGCCTTCCCGCCATAAACAGTCGGAGGGAAGAAAACGTTTCCTAAAATCGGTACGCCATTTTTATGGGCAGCGTCAATGACGTCCGCACTAGGCGGCACAATAATACCTTCACCGGCAGAGCCTGCCCAATACACCATAAGATCAACGTACTGCCAATAACTGAAGGTATTGGCATAAAAATCCTTCCCGCCTTGAGAAGGCACCCCGCTCGTAGTAGGGTTTAAGGCAGACAAAGCTACTACTTTCGCATCAGATTGTGCGTGGTCATTGACCTTGTATAACACTTCCCGTTTAGCTAATGGGATCTGGCTGCGGTTAAACACAGCATTAGGATCCTTCTCCGGCGTCCAGTTTAATAGTTGTTCAGGATACCAGTAGGATGATTCCGGCTGTTTAGCGAGACTTGCATTTGGCCATAACAGGATGAAACACAAGCCGAAAAAGGCAGCCATCAACAAATGGTTCTTTTTCAAATCAATCATTTTCCATCTCCCCACCTTTAATATTTTTATATTGAAGCTTTTTTAGAGCGAGCTTCCTTCTTTATACCCATGACACCCCAATTTTTAGATAGCGCTCTCATTTTCCAAAATATTCTACCAATCTGCTTTCCTCCTACAATATTCCGGCCCGTAATCTCCGTCAATGAACTAGAAACATGTGATAAGGTTTTTCCACTATTTCTATAATTTATTCATTGAAATTTCCACTTTAGGGAGCATGAGACAATCCTTATGTTTCTAATTGAAAAGGTGCCTGACACCAAAAGGACCCTAGTTTCCTAGGGTCTTCTTCCTATTACTATTAACCTGTCCGTTCAACTGCCAGTGGTCCACACTTTGCTCATTTAACCTGCTTAAGACCCTAGTTTCCTAGGGCCTTTTTTGGCTTGTTATTCATGAATGAACTTGGTTGCTAGTTTGTCTTTTCCGGGGATATTACCAGAACGACACCGTTTTCAATTTGAATGGTAGTGCCGATGGTAGTATTGTCTCGCAGCCAGTCATTTGCATGAATGCTTAGAACATATCCGTTTTTCGGAATGGTAGAATTATTCCCCCCTCTTTTCACAACTTTTCCATCGGCTACCGTAATTTCATATCCCCATGGATTTGTTCGGGTTGTCTCTCCATATGCCGGCGTGTACTGAATCAGCTGACCGGCTCCACGAGATTTATTCACCCCATCTAACATTCGATAGTCGATCACATCAAGGTCTTGCCACATGCTTTTGATTAAGAACGGCTTAATAACCTCTTTGCCAATTTCCTGTGGAAGCTGATACGCCTGCATCATGGCTGTTTTTAAACGATTTTTATAAGAATTGGCCTCATCAGACTGGCCAGCTTTCTGTGCCATCAGATACTGGACAGCAACCTCTCCAGCACCACCATAGACAGTAAGGTTCTGCAGATAAGGATCAATGGCGGTTAAAAATGCTTCATCATCAATGTCTTTGCGAATCGTACCTGGAATTTGCTGCAGTCTATTAAATTCAGCGATTAACTGCTCGGCTTCTTGGCTGCCGCCCTCGCCATCATAGGCTTGCCAAAATTGGTCCATAACTGGCTGCAACGTAAGTTCCAATGGCGGTACCGCCAAGGCACTCTTAATTAAGAATGGTTTGATGACACCTTGCCCGACCTTTTGCGGAATCTGTTCGGATTGATTAAACAAGGCAATTAACTGTTTTTGATAGGCAGCAGCCTGGTCGGTTTGGCCCTTTTTCTGTGCCATCACATATTGAACGGCCGTTTCCCCCGCCTTACCATAGATGCTTAATTTTTCTAAATAAGGCTCCATTTCCTGAAGGAACTTTTTATTATCCATTTCCTGCTGAAGTTTAGCAGGTGCCTGTTGGAACTTTTTGAATTCAGCGATTAACTGGTCTGCCGCTTGATCCGCATCACCAGCCACATAAGCCTTCCAGAACGCATCAATCAATGGCGTTAAGGTAAGAGATTCCGTGGTATTAATCGGTGAAGAATACATATTCTCGGCAACAGTTTTTAGCGTTTCGGCGGCTTGTCCGCCAAATGCTTGAATACTGCGTTTCCATGAATCAGCCGGGTCATAGGCTTCCGGGTTCCACGTATAGTCGGCAACCGTGAACAACGGAAGCTTAGAAGCCTCTGCTTCATTCATTGGATTCGCTGATAGCCCTAAGACTCCAAACTCGGATAAATTAGCATCCCGGCCAACAACGGGACCAAGGAACAAGCTATTCCGGTCATAATCATTTACTGGATAATTGTCCCATAATAACATATCGTGTTTAAATACTCCGTGAACCTCCTCAGCTTCTTCGGCAGTGACCTGTTCGGAGACTACCTTTTGGCCAGTCCACATAACAACTGTATCCTTGTCGAGTAATTCGGCAAACCGGTCACGGTAAGGAGATGGCCCGTTTCCGGTATAATCCGTCGGAACCGTGATCAACCGCTCGGCCCCCTCATGGGTATTGATAAATTTTTCTGTAAAACGATTTAATAGATACGCCTGTGCCGCTGCCGAAGGGTTTGGATCGCTGCCAAACTTGGCCTTGTCTTCCGGGGCTCGGAGGTTCGGGTCAATATCGTCGAGGAATAAGGCAAACGATCTTACTCCAAGATCCCACATAGCTTGGGCCTTATCGACCAAGGCATTTAGATCTGCCTCACTGGAATAGGTAATCGTATTCCCCGGAGAAATGGCAAACGTAAAAGTAACATGGTTTTCCTGCGCTGTTTTGATGAGTTCTGCAAGCTCAGCTAGTTTATCTGCAGGATACGGTTCCCTCCATTTTTCCCGATGGTATAGGTCATCCTTGGGGGCATAAATATAGCTGTTCATCTTATGCTCGCCGTAAAATTCTAACTGACGTAAGCGATCCTCATGTGACCATGGATCCCCATAGAAGCCCTCAATGGAACCCCTGATTGGCATCGTAGGCCAGTCCTTAATTTCCACTTCAGGAATCCAATCCGTTCCTTCCCGTTCGACAATGATTTGTTCGAAGGTTTGCGTCCCGTAATACGTTCCTGCCTCATCATGTCCGGAAATAACAATATGTTTCTTTTCCTTCGTGCCGTGCTTGGAGGTGACAATATACCCTTCCTCTTTTGTCATTTCCAAATCCTTTAGGCCAGTATGCTGCTGAATGGTTTGCAACTCGTCTGGGTCGGAAAATTCCCCCAGCCAAATAATGACAGGTGCCTGGAGTTTCGGGTTCTTGATATCACTCTCTACAATGGTGGTTACGCCTGCTTTCTTCAGGGCTTGCTTCAGTTCAGCAATCGCTGCAGGATCAGTTCCTGTTTCAGTAACCAAGCCCACTTTTGGATTGAGCGGAAAGCCTTTATCTGTATGTACTAACGATTTCGGGACAGGGGAGACAGTCAATTCGTAGGCTGTACTCGCCTTTGCTAACCCTATTTTTGGAGTATTCAGTGGAACGAATAACCCGGATACCAAACATGCTGAAACAACGGCCTTTAATGCTTTTCTTTTTACCACCTTTTCCACCTCTTCTTCTATGATTTTAATGGACCAAGGACGAACCACATGTTTTACAAAATCGCTTTCATGGTCTCTATAAAAAAAAGCAGGACAACACCATGCTGGAGGAAATCCCCTAACATAGTGTCGCCCTGCCTGATCACGTCAGTAACATGCGAATGATATTCACCCTATACCGCGTATTATAGACAAAAGGGTTTAAGGTGCATAGGGTCCAAAATACCATTTTTTGAAAATAGGTAATTATACAAAAGCAATCTCTTCTATAATATATATTGTAGAAAGCTTATAGGATAATAGTCACAATTTTCCAAATCAATTGACTACCCAAAATCGCTATGATATCGTATACATAATTTCATATGCGTCACATGTTACTAATTCGATTAGGCATGGTGGTAGATTGATAGGATGTATATCCTTTGTCACCCCATGCCTTTTTTAATTTTCAGCGTAGAATTTCGCACGGAAGTATGTGACCAAGTTCTAATTTGAGGAGGTGTGAAAGCGCTGTTAAATAATTTGTAACAAATCGGAGTACCACCTAAAAAAGAGGAAAAGGAGTTTTCACTATGTGGAAGAAAATAGCCTGCTCATTTTTATCCTTGGGAATGACATGCAGCTTAACCCTTGGCAATCAATCTGATGTTTATGCGATATATGATTCTCCCGCAAATACTATAAGCAGTAAGCTGGTTCCAATGCCTCAGAAGGTAGATATTAAAAACGGGTCTCTACAAGTAAGCAACCGTGTAAATATTATCGGAGAAGAAGCGGCCGACCAAGATGCCTTACATATTTTAACGGAATTTTTAAAAGCAAATACGATTGAAATCAATGAAGAATTTGATAGCAAATCTACCACGATCGCTTTAGGGGAAGAAGATAAACTCAACCCGGAGCTAAAGAGTTTGGAAAATCAGCTCGGGTTGCCGAATGATACAGAATTAAAAGCGGAGGGTTACACCTTGGCGGTTAACTCTGAAAAAAATGAAATGAGTAAAGGCGGCACCATCTTTGTCAAAGGAAAAGATGGGGACGGCACCTTTTACGGTGTAAAAACCCTCCTTCAGCTTGCTGAAAAAAAGGATAACACCATTGAAATGAATAATGTAATGATTACGGATGAACCATCAATGAGCGTCAGAGGGATCGTTGAGGGTTTTTACGGGAAACCATGGAGTCACAATGACCGCCTGGATCAAATAGAGTTCTATGGAGATTATAAACTGAATACGTACATCTATGCCCCTAAGGACGATCCCTATCATCGGGAAAAATGGCGTGTTCCCTATCCGGAAAATGAGATGAAACGTATGGAAGAATTAATTACTGCCGCAAAGAGAAACAAAGTTGATTTTGTGTTTGCTCTTTCCCCAGGTATCGATATTCGCTTTGATGGTCAAAGCGGGGAAGACGATTTTCAAGCACTGCTGACGAAAAGCGAATCGCTATATGACATGGGCGTGCGCAGCTTTGCCATCCTGTTTGATGATATTGGCAATAAACAAGGGGCTAAACAAGCAAACCTATTAAATCGTTTTAACGAAGAATTTATTAAAACAAAGACAGATGTGACGCCACTTATCACCGTTCCAACAGAGTATGATACACATGCAATGGGCGAAATCGGTAATTTAAGCACTTATACGAAGGCGTTCTCAGAGACACTTAATAAAGATGTAAAGGTCATGTGGACCGGTCAGGCTGTTGTTTCAGAAGCACTTCCGTTAGAAAATGTTGAATTTATGCGCGAAGTATATGGGGACCGAATTGGCGTTTGGTGGAATTATCCGGTTTCCGATTATTTGAGATCTAAGCTCGCCCTTGGTCCGATCGTTAATATCGATAATAGCCTGGAAGGAAAACTTGATTTTTTCACCATGAACCCAATGGAACATGCAGATCTTTCTAAAATCAGCTTGGCAACAGGAGCCGATTATTCTTGGAATACTTCAAACTATGATTCTGATTGGTCATGGAATCGTTCCATCGAACTCCTATTTAACGATCTTGCCCCTGAGATGAAAACTTTTGCTAACCACTCATCACGTATGACTGGTTCTTGGAGTATAGGCCGTGGAGATGCTGTCAATGTACGAAAGACGATGGATCAATTTTGGTTAAAACTATCCAAAAGACAAGATACAACACTGGAAATCAATCTATTAACGAAAGAGTTTGCTGAGATGGTCCAAGCAGCAAACACGTTAAAGGAAGAATTGCCGCCAGAGATCCTAAGTGAAGCTTTAGCAAGTTTAAACAAACTAAAACTATTGGGAGAAAACGATCAATTAGCGTTAGAAATGGTTTTAGCTAAGAGAAATACAGAGACAGAGAAATACAATGAATTAAAGAAAAAGATTGAAGCCAACTTACCTGCCCTTAATGGTGGCAATAGAGTCTCTGAAGAAACGGCTCTAGCCTTTATCAAGGAGGCCCTTGAATACGACCCATTACCCGCGGCTTCCTTTGACGTGTCCAAAACTTTCGTTGCACCGGGAGAAGAAATAAAGTTCCAAAATACGAGTTCAATGACAACGGAAGAAATAGAATGGACGTTTGAAGGGGCGAAGGTCGAGAAAAGTATAGAACCAAATCCAACCGTTGTTTATGAAAAAGAGGGGCTGTATACCGTTAAGCTTGTGGGAAAAAACCCTCTTGGTCAATCTGAAGTGATTAAAGAAAATGTAATAACAGTTTCCAATCTAGCTAAAAAGGATACAATCAATCTCGCACTTGGTAAGGCAGCTGCCGCTTCTAGTTCCTGCGCTCCATCGGAACGGCCTCAATATGCCGTTGATGGGAAATTGAATACAAAATGGTGTGGTAATGGTTCTGGGACACACCAGTTAACGGTTGATTTAGGAGGCATAAATTTAGTCAGTGAGATTGTGATGAAGCACGCTGAAGAAGGCGGCGAGCCATTAGGCAGTAATACTTCCGCATACCGTGTCCTAATCAGTGAAGATGGTGTAAATTTCAAAGAGTTAGTCAAAGTTACTGGCAATAAGAGCGGGATTACTAAGGATCAAGTCCCTGCTACAAAAGGCCGTTATGTTCGCCTAATCGTTGATAAACCAACCCAAGGGGACGATAGGGCCGCGCGTATTTATGAGTTTGAAGTGATGGGTCTAGAGGGTGATGTGGTATTACCACCGAAATACGAAAAGCCAAAAGTAGATAAATCAACCTTAGAAAAGACAGCAGCAGAGGCAAATAAGAAAATAGAGTCCGACTATACAGTTAAAAGCTGGGATTTATTTGTTCTTGCTTTAGAAAAGGCGAATGAGGTTCTAGCCGACGAGAAAGCAACGCAGGATGAAGTAAATGCAGCAAGTGAAAGCCTGGCAAAAGCGATAACAGGCCTTGTACAAAAAGAAACATTTATTGAAGCAGGAATAAACAGCTTAGATGAGGACATAAAAACAGCTTATGAGCAAGGCTTGATTGCAAATCACGGGATAGTAAACAGTTTGCTTGCCAAAGTGGATCATATCCAGAAACATCAAGCCGATAGACAGAAAGTAGTGGATGGGTTACATGCTCTTGGGAACCAAGTTAAAGCGCAATCCGGTAAAAAGATATCCCAAGAATATGCTGAAGAGCTTCTAAGCATGATTGAGGAATTGAAAAATGAAATAGCAGCCCTAAAGTAAACAGGTAACTCAGGGGTATTGAAACAAGTGGAGTGTTCTACTGCTCCTAAACATATGGGTAAAGGTACCTGAAATAATAAGACCCTAGCTGCCTAGGGTCTTTTCTAATTGTTATTCATGCGAAACAATAAACTCAGCATTACCTTGTAACTTAAACTCCCGAACACCCTGCGGCAGGATAAAATGGGTACCCTTCTTCAGCTCAAAAGATTGTCCATCCATGATAAGAGCAGCTTGTCCTTCAATAACGCTTACCTGCAAGTAATCAGCGTTCATTTCACAATCAGCCTGTCCATTCAATTGCCAATGATATACAGTAAAATACTGCTCCTCAACCAATTTCTTTTCTGCTAAACCACCATTCACCTTTTCAGTCTGCTCAACTGCGGCATCCTGATGCGGAACGGTTGTCACCTGTTTAGATCGTTCAAGATGTAATTCCCGTGTATTGCCTGCTGCGTCTTTCCTGCCATAGTCATACACACGGTAGGTAATATCAGAACTTTGCTGCGTTTCAAGAATCACGATCCCTTTTCCAATCGCATGAATCGTACCGCTTGGAACATAGACAAAATCGCCTGCCTTCACTTTAACGCGTCTTAAAAGCTTGTCCCATTGACCTTGATCAATCATCTTCGCCAATTCCTCTTCAGTCTGAGCATAATGACCTAACACAAGCTCTGCTCCTTCTTCGGCGCTTAGCACGTACCAGCATTCGGTTTTTCCATATGGAACACCTTCCACTTCACGGGCAAATTGATCATTTGGGTGAACTTGAACGGATAAATCATCAGCTGCATCCAAAATTTTCACAAGTAATGGATACTCTCCTTGTTCATCAGCCTTTTTATTAAAAAGCTCCTTATGTTCATTCCAGGCATCGGCTAATGTTTTTCCCGCAAGCGGACCATTGGTAATCATGCTTGGACCGTTCGGATGCGCAGAAATCACCCATGCCTCACCGGTCTTATCGCTCGGAATCTCATAATGGAACTCAGTTCTTAGCTTCTGCCCGCCCCAAATCCTCTCCTGTAACACAGGATGTAAAAAAATCGGCTCATTGTTGTACATAATTAACCTCCAGTTGAAAAAGCACGGGCCCCCCCTTCTAGAAATATAGAAGGAAGCAAGAGTACTGGGGCCCTTGCTTCATTGTTATTATTGAATACTCTCTTAACAGTTTATATGCTTCTTTCTTGGTTGTCACCTTTCATAACTGCTCCATGGAGTTCTTTTTTTTAAACAGATTTTTCAGGCCGGCTGGGTGCAGGGGGACTAGCCGGAGAGGCAAGCAGAATGTTATGGTTCAAAAAGACTTTCATAATGGCATGACGCAGATGGCTTTCCACCTGCTCTTTTATTTCAAAATTTAATACCGGAATTTCAATAAAAAATTCCATGCCATTGATGAGGAAGTTAATGAAGCGGATCTCCGGTTCCGGTTTTGGCAAGACCCCCTTTGAGAATGGCTTAATTTGCTCTATTGCCTCCTGAAGTAATTGAACTACTTTATCTGGATCCGTACCATACACTACGCTTATATTAACCGCAGCCATCATTTCCGCATCCGAGCGGTTTTTAATAACTTGTTCAATAAAGGTTTGGTTCGGAACAATTAAGACGCCTTCCTTTACTGTCCGAATGATAGTGGAACGCAGCCGAATTTCCTCGACCCGCCCGATTTTATCGTCCATTTCAATTGTATCCCCCACCTCAAAAGGTCTTTCAAACAACATAATAATCCCGGATACAAAATTACCTGCGATATTTCGCATCCCAAAACCGATTCCAATTCCAAGTACACCCAGTATGGCACCCACCGCGGTAAAATCAAGTCCGACACTTGTAAGACTGACCGCCAATGCGGCAATCATGACCGTATAATAAATCATTTGGTTGACCGTATAGGCGCGCCCTTTATCCAACTGATAATGCTGATAAAGCGGTGACAACACATACGTGATCACAAGCTTAATGAAATGGTGTGCCAATGTGACAATCATAAAGGACACAATCAACAGAAAGGGAGTAACCCCGACCCCATTTTGTGAATACAGCCTCGTAAACAGCCATTTGGTATCATAAAAACAATATAAAAAGACGAGAATCAAACCATAGATCGTCATCCAATTGGTAATCGATGTTAGAATCGGCAGAAACCGATATCCCAAAGTGCCATTCCTTTTCGTAAAAGAAACAGACGCCCATTTGATGAGCCAGTTTATACATAAAATGGACAAGGAAGAAAGGATAAAAGCAGCACTATTGGATTGTAATACTTGTTTGATTATGGCAATCTTCATCCGTCATCACCCATTACTCCATTATTTCTAATTTTTCCGTTATCTATAGTAATAACCTTAATAATAGTGATGAAACATGTGCAGGCGAAACTATGGTGGCAATTCCATACAATTTTCCCCTATAAAAAAGTAGAAACCGTTCATTCCCAATATCTCTAAAAACCCAGGGCATACCTGCCACCCACGTATAATCTATGAAAAATTTGTCCATACTAAGGTTATAGAAATAGTTTTATAGGTTGCAAAAGGAGCGGGCTAAAATGGGGAGAGAATTAAGAAGTATTTTTAATGAGCTTACATTAGTGAAAAGCAAGGAATTGGCTGAGTGTGAGAAGGAGCTAAGTTACGACCATCATAACCACGTCGTCAAAAAAGCATTATTAGCGTACAAGCACAGCATTCTGGAGAAGTTAGAAATGTATGACCACTATCTTGAGCAACACAAAGAATCAATCCCTTAATGGAAAGACTCCTTTTGATGAGGAGTCTTTTTTAATGCGCGTGAAGCCAGGGGACGGTTATGGTTACTCCATCTTCATGAACTATGCCGCAATTGGAGGGAAGTGGGTCGTAGAGTGTTTCTACATCGGGATTTGGGCTTGAAAGATCATGAAACCCCTACGTAGACGGGTTCTACTTAGACATTCGTACCTAAAATTCACTCTAACATCCAAGTAGACGGGTTCTACTTCGACGTTCGTACCTAATATTCACTCTAACATCCAAGTAGACGGGTTCTACTTCGACATTCGTGCCTAATATTCACTCTAACATCCAAGTAGACGGGTTCTACTTCGACGTTCGTACCTAATATTCACTCTAACATCAAAGTAGACGGGTTCTACTTCGACGTTCGTACCTAATATTCACTCTAACATCCAAGTAGACAGCTTCTACTTCGACGTTCGTACCTAATATTCACTCTAACGTCCAAGTAGACGGGTTCTACTTCGACGTTAAGTCCCAAAATCCACGAAAACATCCAAGTAGAGGAATACTAGATACATCTTTTATTTCGCAAACGCTCATTTTCCGACGATCCAGATCCCTATAGCCCCTATCTCTCCGGTGCCATCGGGGGCTGTTCTAACCATCCGTGTTTAATCATGATGTTAGCTCCATCCTCTGCAAACGTTGCTATTTCGGCAGTAAGTCTGACATAATGCAGACTGATATCCCGCCTTGGACTCATGGCCATACTTGTCCCATAAAACCCAATACTTAGGGCAATAAGGGACGTTGTATAAAACATCATCAGTTTATCTGAAAAGGTAAAAGCGGTTGACTTTGTTACACCTGGATCCCATGCCATCGACACAGGAAGGTTGTCTTCCTTCAGGATAGAACTGAAAATTTCACATTGCTTTTTAGCAATTTTCACTCCTCTTTCTAAAAACTCAGCCACTTCTTTTGACTGGGCAACTTGACTAAATCCTATGAGAGTAGCGACCCCAAAAGCATTTCTTTGGAAATTAACAAAGAGGTTGGTAATTTCTGTTCCAACTAAAGGTCTCTTATCACCAAAAAATCCTCTTAAGAAGCTTTCCCTTTTAACAAAATCAATATCCTCTGGTGCAGGTATATACGGGGACCGAATATATAGGCCTTTAGATAACAAAAGCTCCTTTACCTCTCTCATAAATGAAGTCAATTGTGAAATACACTCGTTAAAATAACTATAGATATCTGCCCTGACGGATATGGACAGATTGATACTGTATCCTTGCAGGGCAATTTGTGATGCTTGATGGAGGTAATCCAACATATAGGAGTCTGAGTACAATCTCGGAGCGGGTGCATCTACGTCCTCGTTCAGTTTAAATCCGTAGGGAATAGGATAATTTTCTTTGTTGAAAATTTCAGTTAAAGTCGTTACATTTCCTTGAGCAATTTCGAGAGCCTTTTGCATTAGGGGCCTGATCTCTTCATCCTCCACTTTGGCTAAAAAGTATGTTAACTTACATGAAATAGCACTATCATTGATATACGATGTCCAAAGAGCTGTAATCTCTGCTGATGTAAGCTTCACCTGGTTACCTTTCTCCATAAACTGACCTCCATTAATGAGACAATCCTTTTTAAAATAATCATCCCCTATGCACTCCAAAAATATGTAAAAAGACAGGGATACCTTTACACCCTGTCTTTCTATTCAAATATCATTCGACAAAATCGGGCTCAGCCTATTTAGATGATCTGCTTGAATTGTTCCTTCAATGCCTTTGTAACCGGACCAGGCGTACCATCATTGATTTGTTTGTCGTCCACGCGTATGATTGGTGTGATTTCTAATGTTGTACTTGTTATGAATACTTCATCAGCTTGGATCATTTCATCCGGTGTAAACTGTTTTTCTACAAATGGAATTCTGAGAAGCTCTGCCAAGTTTTTCACTGCCATTCTCGTAATTCCGGATAAAATATGTTTGGAGAGTGGTGTAGTGATGATTGAGGAATCTTTTACAATGTATGCATTGGAGCTTGTTCCCTCGGTCACTTTACCATCTCGCACCAGAATCGCTTCCAAGTAGCCTTTTTCATACGCCACCTGCTTGGCCAGAATGTTAGGTAGCAGGTTCAACGATTTAATGTAGCAGTTTGCCCAACGCTCATCAGGATGCAAAATGACACTTGCTCCTTTATCCCCAACTGGTATGATTCGAAATGGTTTAGCAGTCATCGAAACAGATACGGGGCATTCCGGGAATAGATGATTTCTTGGTGCCATTCCTCTTGTCACCTGTACATAAAGGTCGAGATTCGTTAAACCACTTCTTTCTACCAACTCCAACATAGAGTTTTTGAAGGCCTCCCGATTAGGTTCAATACGTAATTTGATCGCAGCAGCACTTTGATACAATCGATCCAGATGCTCATCCATCATGAAGGGTTTTCCGTCATAAATTCTAATAACCTCATAAACACCGTCACCAAATTGATGACCTCTCTCATCAATAGGAACGACGGACTCATTTGGTTCAACAAATTTTCCATTAAAATAAGCCGAAATCATTTCAAAACCTCTCCTTTATGAGTGGATTCCAATAAAATATGGTAAGGAACCGCCTCTCGAACTCTTCCCTTATTTCCTTCTGTTGTGGTCGCCATGCAAATAGAATTCCAAATCGCTTCTTCCACTGCCTCAACCGTCATCTCAAATAGTTGGGAAATCCATTTGCCGTCCTCTCTCATAAATGAATACGAGATCGTTTCTTGATCTGGTTCATGAGGGACCCGATGCGCTGTAGAGAATGCGATAACGATATCACCACTTCCGTGAGCCCCATATGAACCCGTTCGGCTAAGTCCGAATGTAGATCGTTTAGCTAATCGGCCAAGTTGTCTCTCATTGAGTGGTGCATCCGTTGCGAGAATGATCATAATTGATCCATCGGGCATTTTTTCTTCTTCCCCTGAACGGTGCAACCAGCCGCCTCCAGGAATGCGCAAATCCTTCTCTTCGCCGAAATTGCTAACCACCAACGCACCAACGGTATAGGACTGTTCTCCAAAGGAAGCGACTCTCGAGCTTGTTCCAACGCCTCCCTTGAAACCTAGACAAGACATTCCGGTTCCTGCCCCGACACAGCCTTCTTCCACTATTCCAGATTTGGCAGATTGAATCGCTTGATAGGCATGTTCCGGTCTGACATGTAATCCGCGAATATCATTAAGGTAACCATCATTGCATTCTCCAACGACTACATTTACCGTACCAGTTGTATCACCAATTTGGGGATTTTGGTCGAGGAGATAACGGATGGTACCTTCCAAGACCGCCGGAACAGAAAATGTATTGGTTAAAAGAATGGGACTTTCTACTACGCCAAGCTCCTGCAGTTGAATGGTCCCCACAGTCTTGCCAAATCCATTGATCACATAGGAACTCCCCAATACCTTTTCTTGAAACAAATTGCCCGAATGCGGAAGTATGGCTGTTACTCCCGTTTGAACCATTCGATTTTCTGCACCCTTATAGGAAAGGGTCGTATGCCCGACCATAACTCCAGCGATATCTGTAATCGCATTATAAGTTCCAGTTTTGTATCTTCCAATGTTTATACCAAGGTCACGAATCCGGACTCTATTCATCATCTACACCACCAAAACATCTTTCTGCTCGTTAGCTTTGGACATTTATTTTTTCATCCGAAGCGTTTGAAGGAACAACTCCCCTTTTCTCGATATCGTTGTTCCAGAACGTCCTTGACGTACATTCAATAATTCTAATTGGTTAAGGGCATCCAGCCGTGTTCTTAACTGCTGTTCGGAAAGAGTCACATCTTTTTCCTCAAGCCTTTTCTGCACCATAGCACGGCCATAAGATGTATGCTGTTTCTTCCCTTCATCATAAACTTCAAGGATCGCTAGGCTTTCCTCCAAGAAACCGTGCTCTTCAATACTCATAAACAATTCATTTAATTCACTTTCATCCATTTCTTGCGGTAGGGAAGAATCAACAGCCGCTTTTTGAAGCCTCCCCTTTATATAGAAGGGTAATAATTCTAAAGTGATTTCTTTTTCTTCCAAACAGGCCATATATGAGAGGGCATTAAACAATTCTATTACATTCCCTGGCCAAGGATATTGTCGCAGCAGCTTAATCATATCAGGCGGAATAACCAAATCATCCCTATGTAAATGGGACTGCAGATACGTTTGAATAAGGGGCTCAAAATCCTCCTCGCGCTCTGACAAGGACGGAACTTTGCAGGTTAAAGCAGCCAGATAATAAAATAGATCCCTGCGGAATTTTCCATCATCCGCCAATAAGGAGAGATCGGCATCGCTTGTCGTAATGATTCTTACCTGAATAGGAATCGGAATATGCCCATTGATTCTAATAATTTGACCTTCCTCAAGCACTTGCAGGAGTCTGGCTTGCAAGGAAACAGGTAATTCATCAATTTCTTCCAAACACAAGGTTCCGCCATTAGCCAATTCGAATAAGCCTGGAGAAGTCTGCCCACCCGATTCTGTACCAAACAATTCCCTTTCCAGCACGTCTGATGATCGTGCCGCACAATTGATATGGAGGTAGGGCCCCATTTTTACCGGAGAATCGTTATGTATCGCCTGTGCAAGCATCCTTTTGCCCGCACCCGTTTCTCCAAAAATATGGACTGGCTCACTTGTTTTCGCAAGTTTCCTGACAATCCTTAGAACATCGTTCATGGCTTGACTATGAGCAATCACGTCATCAAAGAAATACTTGGCGGTTTTTCCGCCAGTATACTCGGTCCATTTGCTAATAGTAGCGCCTGTTTTAAGAGCGTGATTCCCATTGGATAATGCAACAAGGGATTTCATATAGCGATTGGCCAGGAAGAATGGCTGACTATCTAATTCTAACGCCTCAAATATTTCACAAACGGTTTCCAAAGCAAGAACACGAAAGCCAATATCGATTACCTTCATGTCCCCCTCCGGAACAAGCTGCATCTCTCCAGGGGTAATGATGTAATCGATTTGCTCCGGAATCGGGGTATCTGGAGCATATGCGAAATAATTATGCTCAAACACTGTCTCCCGAAGCGCTTGAATTGTTTCCAGCGTGGTATGCTCCGTATCGTTTACAACTAAAATATTCTTTCCTTGAGGCGCAAAAAGTAGTTTTTTTATGTTTACAAAGTTCAGGCCTCGCTTCGCTTCGATGCATCTTACCCCTTTTGGCAAGAAAGGCCGGACAAGCGGAAGAATGAAGCTGGCACCTAATAAAACGATATCACCTTCCGAAATCGTTTCTCTCGCCAAGTTTTTTATGGATATAGGACGAATCTTGATTAAATCACCGGCAATCTCTGTCATCTGTTTTGAGACCATCGACAAATATTCATCCTGAATGGAAATAATCGTTAACACTTTATTAACCAATGTATCTTTCACTCCTAACATTAAGGAAACCCATCATTCCTATTATACATACAAATGACATGCGGAAAAATGCCCAGGTTCGATCTCCTTTAGTTCAGGAACAGTTGTTTTACAAATATCCATACAAGACCTGCAACGGGGATGGAACGTACATCCAGTTGGAGGATTCGAAGGACTTGGAATATCTCCTTCGAGAATAATTCGTTCTCTTTTCATACGCGGATTGGCCACGGGAACGGCGGACATTAAAGCTTTGGTATATGGATGCAGCGGATTTTCATACAGGGATTCCTTTTGGGCAATTTCCACAATTTTACCTAAATACATAACACCTACACGATCGCTTATATGCTCTACCACACTCAAATCGTGGGAAATAAACAGATAGGTCAGCCCTAGGTCTTTTTGTAAATCCTGCATGAGATTTAATACCTGGGATTGTATGGACACATCCAAAGCAGAAACAGGCTCATCCGCCACAATCAGCTTCGGATTTACGGAAAGCGCCCTTGCAATGCCAATTCGCTGCCTTTGCCCTCCGCTAAATTCATGGGCATAACGGTTTGCGTGATAATGGGTAAGGCCGACACATTCTAATAATTCGTGAACCCGTTTGTCTCTCTCTTTTTTTGCCATCATGTTATGCACAATCAAAGGCTCTGCAATAATTTCTCCAACCGTCATCCGAGGATTGAGGGAGGCGTAAGGATCCTGAAAAATCATCTGGAAGTCTTTCCTGACTTCACGCAGCTGTTTGTCGTTTAACTTGCTGATATCCTGACCATTAAACCAAATTTCCCCTTCCGTGGGTGCCAGCAGCCGCATCATCATGCGTCCTGTTGTGGACTTTCCACATCCGCTTTCTCCAACCAATCCCAGTGTTTCTCCTTTTCGAATGGAAAGGGAAACTCCGTCAACAGCCCGGACGTATGATTTATTTTGGCCGAACAATCCTTTGCTAATCGGAAAGTGCTTCTTCAAACCCTTAGATTCTACTAACAACTCTGCCATTTATTACGCCTCCCTTGCCAATTCACTTTGATACAGGAAGCACCGACATTGATGCCCTTCTGCGATTTGCAGCAGATCCGGATCTTGTTCCTTACAAATGTCCATTACTTGAGAACAGCGCGGAGCAAATTTACACCCCTGCGGCATATTCCCGGGTGTAGGAACGTTTCCAGGAATCGAATCAAGCCGATTCGTTTTCTGCCCCATCTTAGGAACAGAGTTAAGCAATCCCTGGGTATAAGGGTGTTTTGGATGTTCAAAGATTTCCAATACATCTGCTTCCTCTACCACTTTTCCAGCATACATAACCACGACACGATCGCACATTTCTGCCACAACCCCTAAATCATGCGTAATTAACATAATGGCTGTTCCTTTTTCCTCTTTCAGCTTCCTCATTAATTCTAGGATTTGAGCTTGAATGGTCACATCAAGAGCCGTGGTTGGTTCATCGGCGATTAAAAGTGTCGGGTCACAAGACATCGCCATAGCAATCATAATTCTCTGCCTCATACCACCAGACAACTGATAGGGAAACTCGTCAATAATCTCCTCTGCACGCGGGATTCCCACTAATTTCAACATCTTGATCACGTGTTCCCGGGCCTTTTTCTTGTCATACTTTAAATGGAGCTGGACAGCCTCGCCAATCTGTTGCCCAATTTTATATACCGGGTTCAAGGAAGTCATCGGTTCCTGGAAGATCATCGCAATTTCGTTACCGCGTACCTCTCTTATTTCACTTTCGGAAAGGGATAAAAGATCTCTTCCTTCAAACAGAATCGATCCATCCACTACTCTTCCAGGTGTATCTGTGAGCAGACGCATGATGGAAAGGGATGTGACGCTTTTCCCGCAGCCAGATTCACCCACGACTCCGAGCGTCTCCCCTTTGTTTATATATAGATCAACACCGTTAACGGCAGGTATATGACCTTTGTCTGAGAAAAAATAGGTTTTTAAATTGGATATTTCCAATAGCTTGTTGTTCATATGATCGCTCCCTGTCTATTAATCTTTTAACTTCGGATCAAGGGCATCCCGCAATCCATCACCCAGCAGATTGAAGGCAAGCACGGTAATGAAAATAGCGAGTCCCGGAAAGAAGGTGACATGCGGAGCTGTATTCAAAAAGTCCCGGCCGGAGCTGAGCATCGCACCCCACTCGGGTGAAGGAGGCTGGGCACCCAATCCTAGAAAGCTAAGGCTTGCCGCCGTTAAAATTGAAGTTCCAATCCGCATCGTAAAATACACAATAATGCTGGACACCGTACCTGGGAAAATATGCTTCCAGATGATCCGCCGAGGGGCTGCTCCAATGGACTGTGCTGCCTCGACAAACACGGTAGCTTTGATGGAAAGGGTGCTGCTTCGTACAATTCGTGCAAAAATCGGAATACTGAAAATGGCTACAGCAATAATCACATTCCCCAGACCCGGCCCTAAAATGGCAATAATGCCGATTGCTAAGAGAATTCCTGGGAAGGCGAATAATACATCACAAAATCGCATGATGAGGCTGTCTATCCATTTTCCATAGTAACCGCTGATCAGCCCAAGAATGGTTCCGGCAATGGCACCTACCAACACGGAGGTCAAGCCAACAAAGAGAGAAATCCTCGTTCCTTCGAGAATCCTGCTAAAAATATCCCGGCCGAAAGCATCTGTACCCGCCAAATGTTCCATCGAGGGGGGACTTAAAATATTTTCGTAGTCCGGTTCTATGGAAGAATAAGGAGCAATTGCAGGACCTATAAGGGCAATTAGAAACAGTAAAACAATAAAGCACCCTGCGACCATAGCTAAACGCTGTTTTTTAAATTTCCTGCAAAACTCTAGAAACGGGGTGCGTACCTTCTCTACTTCTCGTTGATTCGCTTGTTCATTCGATTGAATAACTACACTGCTATTTGCCAATTTTCATTCCCCCTTTCACTACTTATAACGAATTTGCGGATTCATTACCCCATACAGGATATCCACAAGTAAATTAATCAAAATGAATTCTAAAGCAAATAGTAGCATTTCTGCTTGAATCAATGGGTAGTCGCGGAATGATACCGAGTCAATCAGTAACCGTCCCAATCCAGGCCAACTGAATACCGTCTCCACTACGATGGAACCTCCCAATAGAAATCCAAACTGCAATCCTGTCATGGTAATGACGGGAATCATTGCGTTTTTTAAGGCATGTCTCCACACGACAGCGTTTTCCTTTAATCCTTTGGCTCTTCCCGTACGAATATAATCCTCTTTTAAAATTTCCATCAGGGAAGAACGCGCAAAGCGAGCGATGACAGCAGCTACTCCAGCTCCTAAGGTGATGGACGGCAATATATACGACTTCCAAGAATCACTACCTCCTGTTGGAAACCAGCCCAGCTTAACGGAAAATAGTTGAATCAGCATTAAACCCAGCCAAAAAGATGGTAAAGAAATTCCTGATACAGCACTAAACATACCCGCATAATCCTGCCATTTATTCCGTTTTGTTGCAGAAACCACGCCAATTACCAGCCCGAAAACGATTGCCCAGACCATACTCCAAACGGTCAGCCAAAAAGTTGGCATAAATCTTTGGGCAATCTCATCATATACAGGTCTCTTCGTTTTCATCGATACGCCCAAATCGCCTTGGAATAGATTGCCTATGTAAGTGAAATACTGCGTCGTAATCGGTTTATCCAGACCAAGCTGTTGACGAACAAGCTCCACATCCTTGGGGCCTGCATCCGGACCAGCTACAAGCCGTGCAGGATCCCCAGGAATCATATGGACAAACATGAAAATAAAAATGGAAACGATCAATAGAATAGGAATGATGCCTAATAAACGCTTTAAAATATAACGAAACATAACCCGCCTCCTTTTCCGTCCTGTCTTCAAGATAGGGCGATCACTAATCGTTAATTAGCGATCGCCCACTATTTCCCTACCTTTTAATTTCTGCTTCTTTTGCACTTAGAGAACCATCAGGCAGCAGGTATACGCCTTCTAGGTAGTTCTTTTTCCCAGCGATTGTATCTTCGACAATCAGAGGTGCCCAAGGTGCATCATCCCAAATCACTTTCTGCACTTCAGCGTAAGCTGCTTGGCGCTTTTCAGGATCTGCTGTTTGTAAAGCTGCGTTAATTAGCTGATCCGCTTTTTCATTTTGGTAATAGCCTACATTATAGGATTTTGGTGGAATGGAATCTCCGGCAAGCAACGGACGAATTCCCCAATCCGCATCCCCCGTGGAAGAAGACCAGCCGCCATAGTAAAGCTCGACTCCGGCATCTTTCGCATCCTGAACGGACCAAATTTTCTCCGAAAGTGTACCTGCTTCCATAGGAACTACTTCTACCTTAATGCCAACCTGCCCCAATTGCTGTTGCAAAAACTCCATTGCCTTCATGGCATCTGAGTTGTTTGCTCCCCAAATGGTAGTGGTAAAACCTTTTTCATAGCCTGCTTCCTTCAACAGCTTTTTTGCTTTTTCTAAATCATATTGATATGGTTTTTGCTTAGAATAAAATTGAAGGCCGGACGGAATGATTGAATCCATTTCGCTTCCAAATCCGCGGTACACAACCTTCGAGAATGCTTCTTTATTAATCGCATAGTTAATCGCTTGACGTACCTTAACATCATTAAAAGGCTTCTTTGTCGCGTTCATGGTCATATAACGGGCTACAATGGAAGGTTTATTTTCTACTACAATACCGTCTTTTCCATTAATGGCTTCCACCTGTTCGGTAGGAACTGGATAAATAAAATCAGCTTCCCCTGTTTGTAACATCGCTACGCGCGCTCCGTTTTCCGGTACAGGCTTAAACTTGATGCTATCTACCTTCGGCAAATCTTTTTCCCAGTAGTCCGGATTCTTTTCAACAGTCAAATGGTCGCTTGGATCCCACTCTTTAAATTTGAACGGGCCAGTTCCAACTGGATTCTTGGATACCTCTTTCCCGTATTTCTTCAAAGCTTCGGGACTGATGATTCTCGCCGCAGGATGGGCAAAGTTATTCAGCATGGCTCCAAACGGTTCCTTTAACGTGACTCTAAAGGTGTACTCATCTACTGCTTCAGTTTTGTCAACTAGTGCAAACATGCTATATCTTTTTAATTTATTATCTGGATTAGCTACGCGGTCGATGTTTACCTTCACGGCTTCCGCATTAAATGGGGTACCATCGTGGAACTTGATTCCCTGCTTCAATTTGAAGGTGAATACTTTTGCATCATCGCTAGCTTCATAGCTTTCCGCTAAAACAGGAACCATTTTCATATCTTTGTCGAATCCAACCAAGCCTTGGTACATCGTTGCTTGGACGGAACCGGACAACGTATCGTTCGTGTCCTGCGGATCCATGCTGACGAGGTTATCCTTGATGGCAATCGTAAGGCCGTTTCCGTCCTTTTTCGCAAGCGGTTGTTCTTTTTGCTTTGTCACTGTTTTCGGTTTCTGACTTTCTTCCGACGAACCAGACTTACTTGAACAGCCTGCAAGCACAAGGCTTATGGCCATGAATCCTGTAAGAACGGCGGTCAGGTATTTTCTTTTTACCATTTTATTTCCCCCTTGAACATTTTTATTTACAAAAGTGCCTTAACACCTATGTAACGAAAAGGATGGTACCATTTCACCCACATTTTCTTGGCGGGTATTCTTCAGAACAGGGCGGTAATGATGGATAACTTTGTTGAGCTGCTCTTCAGTGATGAGGTTAAGTTGTCTCAGAGTTTCTAGAGCGACAGGATAGGCGGCTCGTCCATTTCCGTCCTCTATCTTAATCGCGATCCCGATTCCCGTTTCCCTATCCCCAAGCAGGTAGACAGCTTCTGCTCCTGCTTTCCCAAATAAACGGCCTTCAGCCGCTTTCATAAAATCAGTACAGAAACGGTCCGTTCCGCCTACCATCTCGGGATACTTCATCATGGCAGTTGTAATTCGATTCGCGACCTTGGCTCTTTCTTCTCCTAAAGAATCAGGGCGGGCCATTCTGGCAAAAGCATAGGCAAACCGTTCTAGCGGCAGGGCATGGACAGGTACACCGCAGCCATCTGTTCCCATTTCTATTTTTTCAATTGGATAATCAGCCACTTCAGAAATCGCTTTCAAAATCCTTTGTTGTACTGGATGGCTGGGCAGATAGTAATCTTCAAGCGTTTCTCCCATATGCTTAGCGGTCACCAGCATACCTGTATGCTTGCCAGAGCAATTGCTATATAAAGGAGTGAGATCCTTGCCCGCTGCGATTAATTTCTTATATGTATCCTGCGAGTGTGGAATATGGGTTCCACATTTTAAAGAACTGTCTTCAATTCCTGCTCGTCCAAGAATTTCCAGTACCCGATCCGTATGCTGGGACTCCCCACTGTGTGAAGCGCAACATAACGAAATATCCGCTTCACTCAGCTCATAGTGATCTGATGCTCCTGTTTCCACTACCGGAATGGTTTGTAAAGGCTTCACAGAAGACCGAGCGTACGTTACCCGATTTGGATCACCAAGCGAATATAACAATTTACCTTCCGAATTAACGACAGCTATGTGTCCGAAATGGGAACTTTCTACCCTTCCCCCGCGGTATACATCTACTAGTTTTGATGGATACATAACTTTGCACCTCTCCTTTATCATTTTTCAGAATCTTTCGTTAATCATATTATATAATTCAACCTATTTCAACCTATTTTTTTAAAAGGGAAATACAGCACCAATGTAGAATTATTAATAAATAGGTTTTAATAGGGGGTAATAAGTATGAGAGTTTTTATTTCTGCGGACATTGAGGGAGTAGCCGGAGTCGTTCATCTTGAACATACCACACGGGACGGTCGGGAACATGATCGGGCCAGAATGCTGATGACCGAAGAGGTAAACGCATGTATCGAAGGTGCCTTATTAGGAGGTGCTACAGAAATTGTTGTGAATGATTCACATGGAACGATGCGTAACCTGATCCCCGAAGCTATGCACCCAGATGCGGAGTATATCACTGGTTCCCCGAAAACACTTGCGATGATGGAAGGGATTAGTTCGGAGTTTGATGCAGCTTTATTTTTAGGATATCACTCTAGGATGGGAAACGACGGTATTTTGAATCATACCTTTCATGGAGGGGTAATTCGAAATATAAAAGTCAATAACGAAGATATGGGTGAAATCGCACTGAATGCGGGAATCGCCGGGGCTTTCGGGGTGCCTGTTGCCCTTGTCACGGGATGTCAGTACGCCGCCCAAGAAGCAATGGACTTCATTCCTGGAATTGAAACGGCTGTCGTCAAACACACAATCAATCGGCAAACAGCAAAAAATTTAAGCCCAAAGAAAGCGCGATGCCTAATCAAGGAAAAAACAGTTGAATCACTTTCGTGTCTTCATAAGATACAGCCTGTAACAATAAATGGTCCCTTCCAGATCGAGGTCACTTACCTACATCCAGGTTTGGCTGATGCAGCTGGAATTCTGCCAATCGTCGAAAGAGTGAACTCGACAACCCACCGCTTTGAAACAGATGACTACATCACTGCTTTTCGGTATATTCGTAGTCTAATTGCAATTGCGGGAGCACTGAACTAAGGACGATGAATTCCCTTTAAAGGTGCAAAAATGAATAATCCCATCAGTTCTATCCGAATTAGCCGGTCAAAAAAAGCCAGTAACCGTCACCATGGTCTTTTTTTGGTCTTTTTTTAATTTATTGTCAAACCGTTTACTAATCAATCGTTTGATTAAATTAGGAATCCTACACCCATCTTCTGAAGTAACTTCTAGTCAATTTTAATCACACTGAACTGAACACATCGCAACCAAAATCCCTTCCACCAAACATGGTAATAGGCCCAACATCATCTATTTTCGACTAATTATGACAAATATGGGACAGAAAATGACACCGAGCATCGAATATTACAGAGGAAGGATTATTTTGATAGCTGTTATATAGGAAAAACGGATGGACGTGCCACCCATGAAAAAAGCCGGCAGAACCGTCGCTGTGGTTCTGCGATAAAGAGTGAATAGGAGAACTGATTATTTTGACTGAAGAATTATTGGTAAATGGCGAGTTAACACGAAGCAGGAAAGAAACACACGGAAAAAGCATGCAAACCAAAAGTGTGCCCGCCTTCACTTCAAGGATGGAAAAACGCGAATATTATAAAAGTGTCCAGTTTGATATTCGAAATGTATTGGATGTCAAAGGATTCTTAAAGGACATACGCGGAAATTGGAATACATATGTTTCACAGGTTCATCAATGGATTCAAAACAGTGCAATTAAAAAACTAATCGTGACCGGCATTTTTACCGTTGTCCTGGGCCTGTCCTCAACCGCTGCGAATGCGGCATATATTCAAGAATACACGTATCAGGTAAAAAGTGGTGAAAAAATTGAAACAATCGCTGCGGCCCATGGTGTCACAGCACAGGAAATTTTAGAAGCAAACGGGCTGACTTCCATTAACGGTAAAAAAATTCTTTTGCCAAAAGTAGAAGATAGAACGGTTACCGCCATATCACTCAATGTCCGCTCCCAGCCAAACACGGCAAGCAGTATTATTGGATCTTATAAAAAAAACGATGTTGTCAAGGTTGTCTTCATCGAAAACGGATGGGCCGGCATTCTGATTAAAGGCCGAGTTTGTTTTGTGAGTGCTGAGTATCTTTTACAAAAACCAGCAGTGGAATCTCAAGTAAAAACAATGGTTGTCACCGCAACATCGTTGAGGGTCAGGGAAGCAGCTTCTACAAGCAGCGCAGTACTAGGTTCATTAAAACTAAATGACCGTGTAGCTGTGACATCCATTTCGAATGGCTGGGCTAAGATTCAGTTCAACGGCAAAGCAGCATATGTTAGCGCAGCCTATTTAACGAACAACAAGCCCGCGAATACACAAAGTGATTCAACGAGCAATAGCGGCACATCAATAAGTTCAACCGTGTATGTGATAAAAGGCGGCGATACCTATACAAAAATCAGTAAGGCCTTGGGCGTCTCTGTCGCATCGATTCAAGCACTGAATCCAACTGTCGAGCCAACAAAGTTGAAGATTGGCCAAAAAATCAACATCCCTGCTGGGACTGCCTCTACGCCTAATCAACTAAAAGTAGTTGCCCACATCACAGGAGTAGACGCAAACGGAACCTTCCGCTTTATCACGGCAGATGGCAGTACCTATGCCGCAAAAGCAGCAGGCAACATGATCAATGAATTATTTGCCCACCAAGGGAAAACAGTAACCTTAACCCTTGAAGGAAAAAGAGGCCAGCACATGACCTTGCGATCCCTTCAATAAAACATGGGAATGATGCTCTTTTTACCATTTTCATAAAGAAAGGGTTCAGTTACGCAGCAATAAGCAGCGGGACTGAACCCTTTTGAATACTTAGTAAAATGAAGAGAAAGCAAAGCACGCTTTCTTGTTATCATCAACGGTTTAAGAATGCTTTCGTCCGATCGAATTGCGGGTTGGTGAACACCTCAGAAGGATGACCGGATTCGATAATTTCGCCATTGTCCATAAAGATCACCCGGTTGGCGACTTCTTTGGCGAATCCCATCTCATGGGTGACCACGATCATCGTCATGTGTTCTTCGGCCAGTTCCTTCATCACCTGCAGGACTTCGCCGGTTAACTCGGGGTCCAGTGCCGAAGTTGGCTCATCGAAAAGCAGAATATCCGGGTTCATCATCAAGGCCCTGCCAATGGCTACCCTTTGTTTTTGACCGCCTGATAACTGCGCTGGGTAGGCATCTGCACGGTTCGTAAGGCCGATTTTTCCAAGCAGTTCGGTACTGCGGTTCCGAATAACAGCTGCGGACTCCTTTTTCACTAACCTTGGTGCCATTTCCAAATTCTCTTTGACCGTTAGGTGCGGGAACAGATTAAAATGCTGGAACACCATCCCCATTTTGGCGGTAATCTGCTTGATTTCCTGCGGTTTTGCGTACATACCGTCCTTTACAAGATAATCACCGGAAACCCGGATACTGCCGGCATTGATCTCTTCCAGATGGACAAGACTCCGAAGCATCGTGCTTTTCCCCGATCCGGAGGGGCCAATCACAGCCACTACATCGTTTTTATTAACATCAAAGGTAATCTGTTTTAACACTTCCAGATCTCCATACGACTTTTTGAGATTCGAAACTTCAATGATTGCCATCTTCACACCCCCTCCTTATTCAAACCGAAACCGTCGCTCAATCCATTTAAAGATCAGCGTCAATACTAGTGTCATCAGTAGATAAATAACACCCGCCACAGCAAAAGGAATAATGGTAAAATCACGATTCACTGCGGTCTCCGCGAAATGCAATAATTCCGGAACCGCTACGGCATAAAGCAGGGCCGTATCCTTGACAAGTGTCACCGATTCGTTTGCCACAGCCGGCAGGGCAATCCGAAACATTTGCGGCATAATAATGCGCGTCATCATCTGCCATTTGTTGAAGCCGAGGACCTGTGCAGCCTCATATTGTCCTTTATCAATCCCCAACAGCCCGCCGCGGAAAATCTCAGCAAAATAAGCAGCATAATTGAGAATAAAACCGATACAAGCAGCCACAAAGCGGTCAAGCACCAAATATTCGCCGATTCCCGGAATCATCGGCAGACCAAAACAGATCACTAATAACTGAAGCAATAGCGGTGTCCCGCGCATCACATAAATATAGGCTTGTGCCAGCCAGGATAGCGGCTTGAAGCTGCTTTTTACAGCTAACGTTAATAAAAAGCCCAGCGGAATCGACAAGATAATGGCAATGACAAACAACAGGATCGTCATCTGTGCCCCTTCAAGCATCGGCTTAAGGATGGTTAGTATATAATCAAACGACATACAGGATTCCTCCTAAGAAAAGCGCAAGCGCCCTGGTCAGCGGCGTATGGCCTGGAGCTCTCCAACTGAGATAAAGGAAACACGAAGAGCCGGAGGCGATTCGATGTTGACTTATCGTAGGGCGGAGAGCGAAGGACACTAGCCGCTAGGGCGCTGGAGCTAGACAATTCTCAAAGTCCAAAAATTTTCTACTTTCTTACCTTTAAAACAAAACAGGGTCCCGTCGGAATCCTGTTTTGTTCCCTATTTCATTACTTTAAAACTTTATCTTCGCCAAACCATTTGGTTGAAATTTCAGCTGCAGTTCCGTCTTCATTCATTTCATCCAATGCTTTTTGCAGCTTGTTTAACAGTTCTTCGTTTCCTTTTTTCACACCTACACCATATTCTTCAGGTGCAAGAGATTCATCAAGCACTTTGAACGTGCCCTTTTCTTTTGACATGTAATAATCGATGACTACTTCGTCAATCACGACAGCATCTAGCCGACCGCTTTTTAAATCATTCAAGGCCATTACATTATCGGAGAACTCAGTTACTTCTTTAATCTTCGCTTTAATTGGGTTTGCCTCCAAGGCATCCGATGCAGAGGACAGAGATTGAAGTCCGACCACTTTGCCATCTAAATCAGCCAGTTTGGATACCTTAGAATCAGCCAGGGTGACCACAACCTGAGCATTTATTAAATAAGGCTTTGTAAAAAGAACCTTTTTCTTCCGTTCATCAGTGATAGTGTAGCCGTTCCAGATAAAATCAATGCGCCCGCTGCTTAGTTCTGATTCCTTCGTTTTCCAGTTGATTGGTTGGAACTTAGGCTTGGCACCCATTTTTTCTACAGCTGCTTTCGCGTAGTCAATATCAAAACCTACAATATTATTATCCTCATCACGGAATCCCATCGGAGCAAATTTATCGTCGATGCCGATGACCAGGGTTTGATCACCCTTTTCCTTTGCCCCAGTAGTATTACTCGAGCAAGCTGTTAAAGCAGAAAATACCGCTGCAATCACTAGAACCATAGATACTAAACGTAGACGTTTCATATAAAAAAACCACCTTTATTGGATTGTCAATTCGTTCATTCACTTTAGCACGTTACCATATTATCACACTAGCACATTATAACACTATAATATTTCAAAATACAATAGCTAAATTTGGATATCTGGGACGAATAAGGAAAAATGCACTTGGAGGGAAGGGCGACGTAGAGTCTTTCTACATCAGGGTTTGGGCTTGAAAAATCATGAAACCCATACGTAGACAGCTCCTACATCGGGATTTGAGCTTAAAAATTCGCGAAACCCCTACGGAGACCGCTCCTACATCGGGGTTTGAGCTTAAATATTCGCGAAACTCCTACGGAGGCCGATTCTACATCGGGGTCTGGACTAAAAATCCACTCTAACATCCAAGTAGACGGGTTCTACTTGGACTTTCGTACCTAAAATCCACTCTAACATCCAAGTAGACAGGTTCTTCTTCGACGTTCGTACCTAAAATCCACTCTAACATCCAGGTAGACAGGTTCTTCTTCGACGTTCGTACCTAAAATTTACTCTAACATCCAAGTAGACGGGTTCTTCTTCGATGTTCGTACCTAAAATTCACTCTAACATCCAAGTAGACGGATTCTACTTCGACGTTCGTACCCAAAATCCACTCTAACATCCAAGTAGACAGGTTCTTCTTCGACGTTCGTACCCAAAATCCACTCTAACATCCAAGTAGACGGGTTCTTCTTCGACGTTCGTACCCAAAATCCACTCTAACATCCAAGTAGACGGGTTCTTCTTCGACATTCGTACCTAAAATTCACTCTAACATCCAAGTAGACAGGTTCTACTTCGACGTTCGTACCCAAAATCCACTCTAACATCCAAGTAGACGGGTTCTTCTTCGACATTCATACCTGAAATTCACTCAAACATCCAAGTAGACGGGTTCTACTTCGACATTCGTACCTAAAATTCACTCAAACATCCAAGTAGACGGGTTCTACTTCGACATTCGTACCTAAAATTCACTCTAACATCCAAGTAGACGGGTTCTACTTCGACGTTCGTACCCAAAATCCACTCTAACATCCAAGTAGACAAGTCAAGTCCTTATTTTTGTGTAAAATCACTGGCAAGTGCTTTCAACCTATACCCTTTCATTTTTTTAGCGAAACTTCCATGGATTTTTACCTTCATATCCGGTAAGGGATGTCAAATGGTTTTCAATTTGACATCCCTTACCGGATATGGAACCATCCATGATGGAAGTTTAGCTGAAAATGCCTCCCACTTTATTCACCTTAGCGATTTTCTCTTTGCGTAAACTGTATCTTGATATTGCATGAGAACGGCACCAACTAAACGAAACGCAGATTGATTGTTGGGAAAAATACGAATGACCTTTTCCCTTCTGCGAACCTCCTGGTTCAACCGTTCCAGGGAATTGGTGCTGCGGATGTGGTATCGGATATTTTCCGGGAAGTTCATGTACTGGATGGTATCCTCGAACCCTTCATCCAAGATTGCAAGTGCCTTTTCAAACTTTGGTTCTCCGGCGAACTTGCTCATCAGCTCACCTTTGAACTGGCGGATATCCTCAAAAGTCACTGCCTCAAATACACGTTTGATCATTATTTTGATTTCAGCTGAGTCCTTTTTTGGCAGTTTATCAAAGATATTCCGTTTGAAGTGGACGTTACATCTTTGCCAAGTGGTCCCAATAAAATCACGCTGTATCGCTTTCTGAAGACCTTGATGGGCATCAGAGATGACTAGCTTGGGGGATTGAAGGCCGCGTGATTTTAGCTGTTGGAAGAATCGGCTCCAACTTTCGTGGCTTTCTGCATGGTCAACACTCAAACCGAGTATTTCACGTGTGTTTTTCTCAGTAATAGCGGTCGCAATATAAACTGCCTTGGAAACTACACTTTGGTGCTCACGTACCTTAATATACATGGCGTCCACGAAAACGAAAGGGTAGTATGTTGTATTTATGGGTCTCTTAGCCCAATCGTTTACAATGGGATCAAGCTTTTGCGTAAGTGATGATACAAACGACTTGGATACGTTTTTGCCGCAAAGTTGTTCGACAATATTGGTAACTTTCCGGGTAGAAACGCCATTGATGACCATTTCCATCATGGAAAGAACCAACGCCTGATCCCACCGGGCATATTTTTCAAAGACGGTGGTTGAGAATTCACCGTTGCGTGTCCGTGGGACCCTAAGTGACAAGGTACCGATGCTCAGAATAAGTTCACGCTCATAATAACCGTTTCGATAGTCACGGCGTTCAACAGCTCGTTCATAAGGAGCAGCCCGTAAATAATCGTCCCTTTCCTTTTCCATAAATTCGTTTAATACTAGGACAACAGCTGATTTAATAACCATATCAAGGTTGGAATTTACAATGGCTTCTTTTAAAACATCCATATTCAGGTTAAACTGTACTTGAGTCATTTATATTCCTCTTTTCATTGTTTATCGTGGTTGAAAACAGTGTTGCCAAGAGTGAATAAAATGACTCATTATTTTTACACAATTATGTTACTTAAT
>NZ_JBMPZU010000098.1:0-8888 GCF_049463095.1 Neobacillus sp. 19
AGCGGAATTCCACGTGTAGCGGTGCAATGCGTAGAGATGTGGAGGTACACCAGTGGCGAAGGCGGCTTTCTGGTCTGTAACTGACGCTGAGGCGCGAAAAGCGTGGGGAGCAAACAGGATTAGATACCCGGTCAGCTTAGCGTGAACGATGAGTGCTAAGTGTTAGAGGGTTTCCTGCCCTTTAGTGCTGCAGCTAACGCATTAAGCACTCCGCCTGGGGAGTACGGCCGCAAGGCTGAAACTCAAAGGAATTGACGGGGGCCCGCACAAGCGGTGGAGCATGTGGTTTAATTCGAAGCAACGCGAAGAACCTTACCAGGTCTTGACATCCTCTGACACTCCTAGAGATAGGACGTTCCCCTTCGGGGACAGAGTGACAGGTGGTGCATGGTTGTCGTCAGCTCGTGTTGTGAGATGTCGGGTTAAGTCCCGCAACGCAGCGCAACCCTTGATCTGAGTTGCCAGCATTCAGTTGGGCACTCTAAGGTGACTGCCGGTGACAAACCGGAGGAAGGTGGGGATGACGTCAAATCATCATGCCCCTTATGACCTGGGTGACACACGTGCTACAATGGATGGTACAAAGGGCTGCGAACACCGTAAGGTTTAGCCAATCCCATAAAACCATTCTCAGTTCGGATTGCAGGCTGCAACTCGCCTGCATGAAGCCGGGGAACCGCGAGCAATCGCGGGATCAGCATGCCGTGGTGAAATACGTTCCCGGGCCTCGTACACACCGCCCGTCACACCACGAGAGTTTGTGACACCCAAGTCGGTGGGGTAACCTTCATGGAGCCAGCCGCCTAAGGTGGGACAGATGATTGGGGTGAAGTCGTAACAAGGTAGCCGTATCGGAAGGTGCGGCTGGATCACCTCCTTTCTAAGGATAATGCAGTCCTTTCGGACTGATAATAAGGTTGACGTTTCTTGTTTGTTTAGTTTTGAGGGAGCAATCTTTTCTGTGAGGATCATGACCGTTAGGTGATGATTCGAAACAATTCTCTCAAAGACTTTTTTGTTCCTTGAAAACTAGATAATCGTAAGAAGAAGCAAAGTAAACATCGAGTAATCGCCATTTTAGTTTTTCTCTCTTATTGAATAAGAGTTATAAACCTTTTTAGGTTAAGTTAGAAAGGGCGCACGGTGAATGCCTTGGCACTAGGAGCCGATGAAGGACGGGACTAACACCGATATGCTTCGGGGAGCTGTAAGTAAGCTTTGATCCGGAGATTTCCGAATGGGGAAACCCACTGTTCGTAATGGAAACAGAACCTTAACCCAATACATAGGAATAAGGCATACCCGGGTAACTGAAAAATCTAAGTACCCGGGGGAGGAAGAGAAAACAAACGCGATTCCCTGAGTAGCGGCGAGCGAAACGGGACATAGCCCAAACGAAGAGGCTTGCCTCTTGGGGTTGTAGGACACTCAACATGGAGTTACAAAGGAACGGGGTAAATGAAGCGACCTGGAAAGGTCAGCCAGAGAAGGTAAAAGCCCTGTAAGTCGAACTTTGTTCCTCCTGAGTGGATCCTGAGTATGGCTGTATATGTGAATCTGGTTGGAAGCAGGGAGGACCATCTCCCAAGGCTAAATACTCCCTAGTGACCGATAGTGAACCAGTACCGTGAGGGAAAGGTGAAAAGCACCCCGGAAGGGGAGTGAAATAGTTCCTAAACCGTGTGCCTACAAGTAGTCAGAGCCCGTTTATGGGGTGATGGCGTGCCTTTTGTAGATGAATGCTGCAAGTCACGATCCCATGCAAGGTTAAGTTGAAGAGACTGGAGCCGCAGCGAAAGCGGAGTCTGAATAGGGCGTTTGAGTATGTGGTCGTAGACCCGAAACCAGGTGATCTACCCATGTCCAGGGTGAAATCCAGGTAACACTGGATGGAGGCCCGAACCCACGCACGTTGAAAAGTGCGGGGATGAGGTGTGCGTAGCGGAGAAATTCCAATCAAACTTGGAGATAGCTGGTTCTCTCCGAAATAGCTTTAGGGCTAGCCTGACGTTGTTAGAGTCTTTGGAGGTAGAGCACTGTTTGGACTAGGGGCCCTCATCGGGTTACCGAATTCAGACAAACTCCGAATGCCAAAGACTTATCCGTGGGAGTCAGACTGCGAGTGATAAGATCCGTAGTCGAAAGGGGAAACAGCCCAGACCACCAGCTAAGGTCCCAAAGTATACGTTAAGTGGAAAAGGATGTGGAGTTGCTTAGACAACCAGGATGTTGGCTTAGAAGCAGCCACCATTTAAAGAGTGCGTAGTAGCTCACGGTCGAGTGACTCTGCGCCGAAAATGTACCGGGGCTAAAACGTATCACCGAAGCTGTGGATTAAACACCGTTGGTGTCAGTGGTATGAGAGCGTTTAAGGGCGTTGAAGGTAGACCGTAAGGACTGGTGGAGCGCTTAGAGTGAGAATGCCGGTATGAGTAGCGAAAGACGAGTGCAACCTCATCCACCGTATGCCTAACGAAAGGTTTCCTGACGAAGGCTCGTCCGCTCAGGGTTAGTCGGGACCTAAGCCGAGGCCGAAAGGCGTAGGCGATGGACAACAGGTTGATATTCCTGTACGACCGTATCGATCGTTTGAGTGATGGGGAACGCAGGAGGATAGGGTAAGCGCGCTGTTGGATATGCGCGTCTATAAGCAGTTAGGCTGGTGAATCAGGAATCCGTTCACCGTAAAGGCTGAGCTGTGACAGCGAGGGAAATTTAGTACCGAAGTCTCCTGATTCCACACTGCCAAGAAAAGCCTCAGCGAGATTCAAGGTGCCCGTACCGCAAACCGACACAGGTAGGCGAGGAGAGAATCCTAAGGTGAGCGAGAGAACTCTCGTTAAGGAACTCGGCAAATGACCCCGTAACTTCGGGAGAAGGGGTGCTCTTTTAGGGTTCATAGCCCTGAAGAGCCGCAGTGAATAGGCCCAGGCGACTGTTTAGCAAAAACACAGGTCTCTGCGAAGCCGCAAGGCGAAGTATAGGGGCTGACGCCTGCCCGGTGCTGGAAGGTTAAGAGGAGGGGTCGCGCAAGCGAAGCTCTGAATCGAAGCCCCAGTAAACGGCGGCCGTAACTATAACGGTCCTAAGGTAGCGAAATTCCTTGTCGGGTCAGTTCCGACCCGCACGAAAGGCGTAACGATCTGGGCACTGTCTCAACGAGAGACTCGGTGAAATTATAGTACCTGTGAAGATGCAGGTTACCCGCGACAGGACGGAAAGCCCCGTGGAGCTTTACTGTAGCCTGATATTGAATTTTGGTACAGCTTGTACAGGATAGGTAGGAGCCTGAGAAGCCGGAGCGCTAGCTTCGGTGGAGGCGTCGTGGGATACTACCCTGGCTGTATTGAAATTCTAACCCGCACCCCTGATCGGGGTGGGAGACAGTGTCAGGTGGGCAGTTTGACTGGGGCGGTCGCCTCCTAAAGAGTAACGGAGGCGCCCAAAGGTTCCCTCAGAATGGTTGGAAATCATTCGTAGAGTGTAAAGGCACAAGGGAGCTTGACTGCGAGACCTACAAGTCGAGCAGGGACGAAAGTCGGGCTTAGTGATCCGGTGGTTCCGCATGGAAGGGCCATCGCTCAACGGATAAAAGCTACCCCGGGGATAACAGGCTTATCTCCCCCAAGAGTCCACATCGACGGGGAGGTTTGGCACCTCGATGTCGGCTCATCGCATCCTGGGGCTGTAGTCGGTCCCAAGGGTTGGGCTGTTCGCCCATTAAAGCGGTACGCGAGCTGGGTTCAGAACGTCGTGAGACAGTTCGGTCCCTATCCGTCGTGGGCGCAGGAAATTTGAGAGGAGCTGTCCTTAGTACGAGAGGACCGGGATGGACGCACCGCTGGTGTACCAGTTGTCTTGCCAAAGGCATCGCTGGGTAGCTATGTGCGGACGGGATAAGTGCTGAAAGCATCTAAGCATGAAGCCCCCCTCAAGATGAGATTTCCCATAGCGTTAAGCTAGTAAGATCCCTGAAAGATGATCAGGTTGATAGGTCAGAGGTGGAAGCATGGCGACATGTGGAGCTGACTGATACTAATCGATCGAGGACTTAACCATTTTTAAGTGGTTGAACTCGTTTTTACAAAAAACTTCTTCTGCATTATCTAGTTTTGAGGGAATGAAACCTCAAATAAATAGTCTGGTAACTATGGCGAGAAGGTCACACCCGTTCCCATACCGAACACGGAAGTTAAGCTTCTCAGCGCCGATGGTAGTTGGGGCATGCGCCCCTGTGAGAGTAGGACGTTGCCAGGCTAAGCCCCTTTGGGGCTATTATTTTGCCAAAAATTACTATGGCCCCTTGGTCAAGCGGTTAAGACACCGCCCTTTCACGGCGGTAACACGGGTTCGAATCCCGTAGGGGTCACCATATCTTTATCATGAACAATTATGCGCCCGTAGCTCAATTGGATAGAGCGTCTGACTACGGATCAGAAGGTTATGGGTTCGACTCCTTTCGGGCGCGCCATTAGTGTTATCGGGAAGTAGCTCAGCTTGGTAGAGCACTTGGTTTGGGACCAAGGGGTCGCAGGTTCGAATCCTGTCTTCCCGACCAGTCGAAGCTTTTAAATGATTTATGTTTTGGCGGTGTAGCTCAGCTGGCTAGAGCGTACGGTTCATACCCGTAAGGTCGGGGGTTCGATCCCCTCCGCCGCTACCATATGACTTTGTGATTTTTTATAAAATGGAGGAATACCCAAGTCTGGCTGAAGGGATCGGTCTTGAAAACCGACAGGCGGGTCAAACCGCGCGGGGGTTCGAATCCCTCTTCCTCCTCCATTAAATCACAAAACTTTATTATTATTATCGCGGGGTGGAGCAACGAGCGTTGCTTCAATGAATAAACTGCGAGTTGTATCAATCGAGCTGCTGCTTGAATATGCTTGCTGAGATTGATACAGTCCATGTATGCTTTGAGCATGGGCAAAACTTTATAATTTTTATTATCGCGGGGTGGAGCAGTCCGGTAGCTCGTCGGGCTCATAACCCGAAGGTCGCAGGTTCAAATCCTGTCCCCGCAATTTGGTCCGGTAGTTCAGTTGGTTAGAATGCCTGCCTGTCACGCAGGAGGTCGCGGGTTCGAGTCCCGTCCGGACCGCCATCTGTTTCCTAGTAGGTTGTCTACTATTGATATATAGATTTTGGCGGTTGTGGCGAAGTGGTTAACGCATCGGATTGTGGTTCCGACATTCGTGGGTTCGATTCCCATCAGCCGCCCCATTTCCATTTCATTTATTGGGCTATAGCCAAGCGGTAAGGCATCGCACTTTGACTGCGACATGCGTTGGTTCAAATCCAGCTAGCCCAGCCATCATACTTTTTCAATTGCGGGTGTAGTTTAGTGGTAAAACCTCAGCCTTCCAAGCTGATGTTGTGAGTTCGATTCTCATCACCCGCTCCATTTAGGGGCCTATAGCTCAGCTGGTTAGAGCGCACGCCTGATAAGCGTGAGGTCGATGGTTCGAGTCCATTTAGGCCCATCATATAAATTATAAAAAGTGTCTGATCCCGATGTAGTAATAACTATTGAGGGTTAGGCACTTTTTCTTTTTAAACAATCAATGGTGCTCCATTTCAATTAATTGTATTTGTTTATTCTTTTTAAATCGAAGTAGCTACAAAATGGTGGCCGTGATTTTCTATATCAATGTTTAAGTGAATCTTCAGCCAAACATCAAGACAATTTCAACGGTAAGAACATATGGTTTGTCTTTAATAAGGGCTCTTAAAGACATTTCCAGCGAAAGGAACATGCATTTTGTCTTTAATTCCCATGCCAACAACTAACTACGACGCACTTCCCCCCAATTATGTAATATAAGACTCTGCTCGAAATTATCCATGGTATGGTGTATTAATCTGTTTGATATTTGCTGATAAATCTGCCAAGATAGAGAAATCAAGTGGAAGTATAGCTGCTTTTGTTTAAAACAGTAAAGGAACTAGTTTTTTAGAGTGAATGGAAAGAGGGAAGAATCATGACATACAGAATCAAAGATCAGATGATTTCAGAAACGGAAATTAAGCAGAGGGTTAAGAAGCTTGCAGAAGAAATAGAAAAGGATTTTAACAATGAACCAATCTACCTTATTGTTGTTCTTAAAGGGTCCTTTGTCTTTGCAGCTGATTTGATTCGAGAAATGAAGGGAGATATAAAAGTCGATTTCATTTCGGTTTCCAGCTACAGTAATCAGACGGAGACAACTGGAAAGGTAAAGCTTTTGAAGGATTTAGATACTGATATAACAAATAAAAATGTGGTTGTAGTGGAGGATATTATTGATAGCGGATTAACCTTGCATTTCTTAAGAGACCATTTAAGCATGCATAAACCAAAGCAAATAAAAATTTGCACATTGTTAGACAAGCCGGAAAGAAGAAGAGTGGAATTGACAGCAGATTATACTGGGTTTGTTATTCCGGATGAATTTATAGTGGGTTACGGGATTGACTATGCACAAATGTATCGCAATCTACCTTATATTGCTACGGTTGAAGAGTGTTAAAGCTTCTTCTTTTAATAACCTTATGAAGGACAAAATTCGCCCGAAATTCGGTTGAAAAGTCCTTCATTGGCCTTATGAAGGACAAAACTCATCGGAAATTCGAGTGAAAAGTCCTTCATCGGCCATATAAAGGGCAAAACTCATCGGCAATTCAAGAGAAACGCCCCTTCATCACTTTTACCTAATTGAATTTTTGCTTGAAATATCTTTAATATCGTATTTTATAAGTGACAAATCATTTACGCTGACGCTAAGTCTTTCTCCAACAGTCCAACTTGAATAAGACCATTTAGAATCCCGTCCTGTGAAGAGGAGGTTGTAATCACATCTGCTGCAGCCTTTGCTTCTGGCACGGCATTTCCCATCGCAACGCCTGTTCCAACCATTTCCAGCATTTCCAAATCATTCAACCCATCGCCAAATGCAAAGCTGTTCTCCTTTTCTATGTCTAAGATCTCCAGCATTTTGAGGATACCGACCGCTTTTGACGCGCCGTTAGGAAGGATATCATAGGCATTGCTATCCCATTTCACAAAACTGAAATCAGGGAATTGGTCAAAGTACACTTGAGCATCCTGCGGATTACAATAAAGATGTCCTTGATAAATGGGCGAATGAGTATAATACTTTTCATCCACTTCCGGATAGGGCATCATCAATGAATCAAACCCCTCCTCGATGTAAGGATGATTGCTTTGGCTAACCTTATAATCAAGATGACTGCAGAAAGCTAAGGCATGCCCATTATTTGCTGTCATCGTCGAAAGAGATTGCAGCATGTTAGGGTCAATCGGGTTAGAATAAATTTCTTTCCCTTTAAATACCACGTATTGTCCATTCATCGATACATAGGAATCAATATTTAGTTCCTTTTGAATCCAGTAAAACATATTCGGAACACGTCCAGTAGCAATAACAGTATGAATCCCTTTTTCCTGAAGCAATTGGACAGCTCTTTTCGTAGAAGCTGGAATTTTCTTTTCTTCATTTAATAGCGTCCCGTCAATATCAAAAAACACAATTGATTTTTCCATATTTCTGCACCTCCGTATAATACAACACCGTCGTTACGCTCAGGATTCTGATCACGCCGACTTGGTGTTGTATCGTCTTACAGAAATAGCATAATTTATGAAACGCGTTTCAGGTCAAGGGGTTTTGCCCTATATTTCATACCGTTTGACGTTCAATTAATTTAACTGGAATTTCCTGATAAGTGACTCCGGTTTCAACAATTCCTTGTAAAAATAACTTCCGTCCCATTTCCACCAGCGGAATTTCTATCGTGGTAATATTCATCATTTTGGCAATGGGCTGATTGTTAAAACCGATGAGAGCGAGGTCATCAGGAATTGAAATATTTTGCTGCTGGGCACAGGTGACGATCCCGGCTGCTACATCATCACTTGTAATCAACAAGGCTGTGGGGGGATCAGCCATTTGTTTGATCCGCGAGATTACCCGTTCACCATCCTCGAAGTAAAGGCACTCCTCAAAAATATAGTCAGGTTCATACGGCAGTTGAAAATCTTTCGCAAAATCCTTAAAAGCCATTCCTCTAAATTTACTATTCGATCCTGTATTACGGCCAATACTATAGCCAATTTTTCGATGGCCTTTTTGAAACAGGTATTCTAATGCAAAAATAAATGTTTTATAGTGGTCGACATAGGTGGAGGAAACATCTTTTCCTCTTGTATCTTCACATAAAACAATCGGACCAAACGGTGTAAATTCTTCGATTGTTGACCAGCCGCAGATTCTGGAGCAAATAATTAACGCATCAATCTGCTTTTGCTTAAGCATTTTTAATGCATCCAACTCTCTAACTTCTTCGTAGTTGCTCTGAATTAGCACCAGCTTATAGTTGTGTTCCAATGCTTCGATCGCCAGCCCTTTAAGTAAAAGAGCAAAGTAAGGATGGTCGATAAAGGGGACAACCACACCGATTAGAAAAGTTTTCCCTAAACTTAAATGAATGGCATTAATATTTGGCTGATAGTTACTCTCCTTAATGGCAGCCAATACGGCATTCCTTTTTTCCTCACTTACGTACGGATGGTTATTAAGAACTCGTGATACTGTAGAAACCGAAACACCGGCGATTTTGGCTAATTCTCTAATGTTTGTCATTTGATCACCATTTTTAATCAGGTTATATCGATTATAGTCTATAAAGGTATGAAGAAAAAAGAAAGCTGACCCAAACTATCCGAAACGAAGCTTCTGTCAGCAACGCCTGCCACATAGGGCCGGCTTCAACTTGGAGAAGTTTACTATGACTGGCTAAACCGTTTAGTTGACAGCTTCGAAACAAAAGAAATCTTTCAGTATATTCCCAAAAAGAAATAAAGGTGCCTGACACCATATGCATAATGA